>CAMCWM010000001.1 GCA_945882215.1 Akkermansia muciniphila
ATAAACCCAACCACCGCAGCACAAACCCGATGAAAACACCCAAGAACCATCCACACACAGACGGCAAAATTGGCTGGGCGCTCCTGTGGCTGCTCGGCATTCCTCTGCCCATCCTGTTCATTGTCTTCCTGCTGCGCGGCTGCACCTGATTTCCTTCCTGCCGCATCTGCGGCGGGACAGAAAAAAATCGGGGGATTTGCAAATAGTTGATCCCCCAGTCCGCACGGGCCGCCAGCGCACCGGCACGCGCTCACAAAAACGGCCCTGCAATCAGTGACACGGTTGCAGGGCTTTCTGCCATCCCGATCCAGTTCATTCCACCCCACCCTGCAGCACCATGACATCCAAACCCGAAGCCAATCCGAACAGTGTCAACGGCGGTCTTGCCGACTACCTCTGCACTCAAAAAGAAGCGATCCTCACCGAGTGGAGGGAGCGCGTGCGCAGCGACACGTCGATCACTGTGACCCGATCATTGAACACGACCGCTCTCAAGAACCACCTGCCCGAAATCTTTGATGATCTGACCGCCACACTGCGCAGTTACGGCAGCGAGACCGTGGCCGATCAGACCGCCAAAGACGCCGAGGAGCACGGTGCCACACGGCAGCAGCAGGGCTATGAGCTCACGGAGGTGCTGCGAGAACTCATGCACCTTCGCGCCATTCTCATCTATCACCTGCGTCAGTTCGAGGACCTGCATCCCGATTTCGGCATGGCGGCATGGCTGTTTGTCTCCACCACTCTGCATCGCTTTCTCGATGAGATGGCGATCGATGCCACCGAAGAATACCTGTGGTCACAACTGAGCCTGCAGGACCAAATTCACCAGGGCCGCATCAAATGGTGAGTGATGCCAGGACAACAGCATCAAGCCGTGAGGAGTTAAGCGCGCTGGCGCACAGCAGCATGCCAAAGAGCAGGTCATTGAGCATGGCCAAAAGCTCGAAGTGAGGAATCGGGTTTCACCCCATGGTTAATAAATCGCGTGTGTCCTAGCATCGCGACCTGTGAAAAAAACATCACAGGCAAAACAAACCAACCCAAGCATGAAAAACAAATCCATCACACGCTACTCCACCACCACGCTCGCTTTTTGCGCAGCGCTGGTCTTCGCCTCCAACGGCATGTCGGCAGACAAGGACACACTGGACTCCACTGACGTCAAATTCGTCAAACAAGAAGCCGCCGCCGGCATGGCCGTCGTCAAACTGGCCGGACTCGGCGCGCAGAAAGCCGTCCGTGCAGACGTCAAGGCTTTCGCCGAGATGATCGTCACCGATCACACCAAGGCCAACGAGGAGCTGACCAAGCTCGCGGCAACCAAGGGTGTGGAGCTCTCCGCCGTCATCGAACCCAAGCACGCCGAGACTTTCCAAGATCTGGAAAAGACGGAGAGCGCGGATTTCGACAAGGAATTTCTCAATGTCGCGGTGAGCGGCCACAAGAAGTGCGTGAGCAACTTCGAAGACGCCGCCAAGGACAGCAAGGACAGTGATGTGAGGATGTGGGCGGAGAAAACCCTCCCCACGCTCAAAGCTCATCTCGCGCAGGCTCAGGCACTCAGCTCCGGCTCATCCACAAACTCGGCTGCCAGTTCGACCACTCCGGTGACGAAAGATGCGGACAACACCACGCGCAATGTGCGTGACCGCAACCCCAGCACACTCACCCCGCTCGATCAGGGCAGCAGCGAGGCTGATGTGAACACCACGGCGCAAATTCGCAAAGAGATCATCGCCGGGAAAGACATGTCCGTGAACGCCCAGAACGTGAAGATCATCACCAACACCGGCAAAGTCACGCTGCGCGGACCAGTCAACTCCGCCGAGGAGAAACGCCTTATCGGTGAAATCGCGGACCGTGTCGCACACGCGGAGAATGTGACCAACCAGCTCGAAGTGAAGTCCGACTCCAGCAACTAACCCTGTCCGACCATCCACTCAATTTAACCCAAACCCAACCCAAGAAAACCCAACCACCATGTCCAAAAAATCTGTCTTCTGCATCGCCACCTCGCGCTTCCAGGCTGATCAAATCGTCGATCAACTCAAGGCCGCCAACTTCTCCAACAACGACATCTCCGCGTTGTTTGCTGACAAAACCACCAGCCACGACTTCGCCCACGAGAAGAACACCAAGGCTCCCGAAGGAGCTGTCACCGGCGCAGGCACCGGTGGTGTCATCGGCGGCGCGCTCGGCTGGATAGCCGGCATTGGCGCGCTGGCCATTCCAGGATTCGGCCCCTTCATCGCCGCCGGCCCGATCATGGCCGCGCTCAGCGGTGCGGCCATTGGTGCGACTGTCGGCGGCATCACCGGTGGTTTGATCGGCATGGGCATCCCGGAGATCGAAGCCAAACGTTATGAGGGCAAGCTGCAGGAAGGCAACATCCTCATTTCCGTCCACACGGAAAACTCTGAGGAAATCACACGCGCCGAGGACATCTTCACCCATGCCGGGGCAGAGGACATCTGCACCACGGGTGAAGCATCCACGCCCGATGACGGCACCGACACTGTGCATATCGCGTATCCGACCGAGACCGTGGCCGGGAGTCGCGCCGCCTAAGCCCCACCCCCTCCTGCGGCCAAGAGAGCTTGGCCGCAGGATCCCTTTTGATTCATACAAACTCATCAGCCAAACAAACATGAAAACACTTCAGGATCTATTCCTCGGCGAACTCGCCGACATTTATGACGCCGAGCAACGGCTCGTCAAAGCTCTGCCAAAGATGGCCAAGGCCGCCACCTGCACCGATTTGCAGGAGGCCTTTCTTGCCCACCTGGAGGAAACCAAAGTCCATGTGACGAAGGTCGAGCAGATCTTCGAATGCTTCGATCACAAAGCCAGAGGCAAAACCTGCAAAGCCACCGTCGGCCTGCTGGAAGAAGGCGACGAAATCGCGGAGGAATATGCAGGCTCACCGGCCATCAACGCCGCGTTGATCGCGGCCGCGCAGAAAGTCGAACACTACGAAATCGCGTCCTATGGGTGCCTGCACGAGTGGGCGGGACTGCTCGGGAACCCGGAGGCTGCCGACCTCCTGCAAGAAATCCTCGACGAAGAAAAGGCCGCTAATGCGTCCCTCACCGAACTGGCGCTGTCGGGCAGCAACGACGAAGCGCTGGATGAATCCGAAGATGAGGACGAGACGGATGCGGCAGACAAAAAATCGGGAGCAAAAAAGCGCGGCGTCCCCGCCATGGCTGCCAACGCATAATCCTGCTTTCTCCAGCCAGCATCAACGACCCTGCAACCTATGACACGGTTGCAGGGCTTTTTTTACACATTGGTCTCCGCACGTCATTCTCCTCCCTTAGTCGGTAAAAGAGTCGGGTTTCACCCCATGGCGAATGCGCTGCGCACCACATAACAATGCGCTCTGTGAAACCAACCAAAACCTCACAGGCAAACCAAACACCCCCACCCATGAAAGCCAACACCATCACCCGCTTCTCCACCACCACGCTCGCCTTGTGCGCGGCGCTGATCTTTGCCTCCAACGGCATTTCGGCAGAGAAAGACACCCTGAACTCCGCCGACGTGAAATTCGTCAAGCATGAAGCCGCCGCCGGCATGGCCCTCGTCAAACTGGCCGGACTGGGCGCGCAGAAAGCGGGCCGTGCGGACGTCAAGGCCTTCGCCGAGATGCTCGTCACCGACCACACCAAGGCCAACGAGGAGCTGACCAAGCTCGCGGCAACCAAGGGCGTGGAGCTCTCCGCCGTCATCGACCCCAAGCATGCCGAGACCTTCCAGAAGCTGGAGAAGACCGAGAGCGCTGACTTCGACAAAGAATTCCTCGCTGAAATGACCAGCGGTCACAAAAAGTGCATCGGCAACTTTGAAGACGCTGCCAAGGACTCGAAAGACAGCGATCTGAAGATGTGGGCGGACAAGATGCTCCCCACACTCAAAACCCATCTCGAACAGGCCAAGGAACTCAGTTCCAAGTAACCTGGCAGGAAGCGCGGTTGCGCAGCACGTGGTCCGGGAGGCCGCGACTGCGCAACCCACTTCGCCTGACATTCACCCCCCAAAACCGAACAGGCCGGTCTAAACCTCCGGTCTGGCTGTGACAGTCGCGGCTCACTGAGCCCGACTGTCACTTTTTTTGGCAGAGATCCCAAGAGAACCGCAACATCCGACAACTCAGCTTTCTTTTTCAGCCCATGACTGCCACAGACCAGACCATCGACACTTGCAACGCCCTGCTGCGCGATGAAATCACCGCCGTCGAGACTTACACCCAGGCGATCGAAAAATTCCACTCAGCAGCCACCGACGCTGTGCTGGAGAGCATCCGCACAGATCATCAAGTCAATGCCTTCGAGCTGCACAAGCTCGTGTCTGACAGCGGCGCGGAGCCTTCCGGCAGCTCCGGCGCATGGAGAGGTTTTGTGCAAGCGCTGGAGAACACGGCCTCACTCTTCGGCGAGTCCCCGGCTTTGAAGATTTTGCAAGCCGGCGAGGATAATGGCATCAGCCAGTATGAAAACGCGCTTGCCAACGCGGACGTCTCTGAGGCGGCCAAAACGCTCATCAAACGAACCCTGCTACCCCCGCTCTCAGGACACCTGATCGAGCTGCAGCAGCGTCGGGATCGTGCCGCATAACGAGGGTCTCAAGCCGGCGCAAGGTAGGGTTTCACCCCATGGCCAGACGCGCAAACACAGGCGTAGTCTGCGTCGTTTCCGCCATTCCACTCATCATGCGGGCGCTTCTTCCTGTGTGCCATGCAGCAGCATTCCATGAATAGTGATCCCTCCTCCGCCACAGATGCCGCCCGCCTCGCGGCACTGCATCGTTACGAGATTCTCGACACGCCGGTGGAAGCGGAGTTTGACGATTTCACCCGGCTGGTGGCGCACATCTGCCAGGTGCCTGTTGCGGTGATCAGCCTGGTGGATCGTGACCGGCAGTGGTTCAAATCCCAGATCGGGCTCGGCAGACGCGAGACGCCGCTGAATGTGTCCTTGTGCAAACACACGTTCATGCAAAAAGGCCTTCTCGTGGTCCCTGACACGACGCTGGATGAGCGCTTCAGCAGCCATCCGATGGTGGCGAATGCCCCTCATGTGCGCTTCTATGCCGGGGCCGTGCTCGAGTCCAGCGAAGGACTGCCCATGGGCACGCTGTGTGTCCTCGATTACCAGCCACGCCAGCTCACGGAGACCCAGAAGGAAACCTTGTCCATGCTGGCCCGGCAGATCATGACCACGCTGGAGCTGCGGCTGTCCCGCAGACTGCTGCACAACACCATCGAGAGCATCAGTGATGCGTTCTTCACGCTCGATCATGAATTCCGCTTCACCTCCCTCAACAGCCAGGTGACGCGACTGCTCGGGCGCGACCGTGCGGACTTCCTCCATCAAGTGATCTGGGAGGTGTGCGACCTGGGCGGGGACGAACACTTCGCCGCCCAGTGTCGCCGCGCGGCAGCGGCCAAAGAACTCGTGGCTTTTGAGACGTTCTACGAGCGCACGTCGCTATGGCTGGACGTGCGGGTCTATCCTTCACCCGACGGCCTGACGGTCTATTTTCAAGACATCACCGCCCGGCGGAAAAAAGAGGAGCAACTCCGACTCCTGGAGACGTGTGTCTCGCACCTCAACGACATTGTGCTCATCACCGAGGCGGAACCCATCGACGAGCCCGGGCCGCGCATTCTCTTTGTGAACGACGCCTTCGTCCGCCTCACGGGTTACACGCGGGAGGAGGCCATCGGCCGGAGTCCACGCTTTCTACAAGGGCCAAAAACGCAACGTGACGCCCTGAACAGGATTCGCGCCGCCGCAAAAGCCGGCAAGCCGATCCGCGAGGAGGTCATCAACTACAGCAAATCGGGCGAGGAATACTGGCTTGAAATGGACATCGTACCGGTGGCGGATGATGCGGGACATTTCACCTATCTGGTCGCCATCGAACGTGCCGTGACCGAGCGCAAGCGGGCAGAAGCCGCGTTGCGCGCCAGTGAGGCCATGATGGCCGCCGCACAGCGCATTGCCCACATCGGCAGTTGGGAGATGGATCTGATTCATGAAGAGCCCGGAGCCAACACCTTGCGCTGGTCCGATGAAATGTTCCGCATCGCGGGCTTTGAGCCGGGCACGGTCGATGTGAGCAATGAGCTGTTCTTCCAGCTCGCCCATCCTGACGATCACGCGGCGATTCGGCAGGCCATGGCGACGGCGCTTCGTGAGCACCAGCCTTATTCCATCGTCCACCGCCTGATCCGGCCTGACGGCCAGGAGCGCATCGTGCAGGAGGAGGCGGAGATCTTCTTCGAGGAGGCGGGCGGCAAGCCTGTGAAAATAGTGGGCACCGCGCACGACATCACGGAGCGCAAAAGCCTGGAGCAGCAGTTCCTGCGCGCCCAGCGGATGGAGAGCCTCGGCACCCTGGCCGGCGGCATCGCCCACGATCTGAACAACGTGCTGGCCCCCATCATGATGTCCATTGATCTGCTGAAGCTCAAAGAACGCGATTCGATGCAGATGAACATCCTGTCCACCATCGAAACCAGTGTCAAAAGGGGGGCGGACCTGGTCAAACAAGTGCTCTACTTTGCACGCGGTGTGGCGGGAGAACAGTTGGCGGTGCAGGTGGGTCATCAACTCCACGAGATCGAAAAAATCGCCCAGGACACCTTCCCCAAGAACATCCGGTTGATCAGCGCCATCCCGGCGGATTTATGGACCATCTTGGGTGATGTCACCCAGCTTGACCAAGTCCTGCTCAATCTCTGCGTCAATGCGCGGGATGCCATGCCCCACGGCGGCACGCTGACACTCACGGCCAGCAACATGATGCTGGACGAACATTACGTCGGCATGAACCCCGAGGCCCGTCCCGGTCCTCATGTCCTCATCCAGGTGGAGGACACCGGCACTGGCATTCCACCTGCGGTGCTGGACCGCATCTTCGAGCCTTTTTTCACCACCAAGGAGCTGGGCAAGGGCACCGGACTCGGCCTTTCCACCACCTTGGGCATCGTCAAGAACCACGGCGGTTTCATCCGTGTTTACAGCGAGGCGGGCATGGGCTCCAAGTTCTGTGTTTACCTTCCCGCCCAAACGATCCCCGAAACTGTCAACGAGGTGCCCGCTCCAGTCGAGCTGCCACGCGGCCACGGCGAATTGATCCTGGTGGTTGATGACGAGGCGGCGGTGCGTCAGATCACCCGGCACACGCTGGAGGCCTTCGGCTATCGCGTGCTGCTGGCGGCGGATGGCACCGAGGCCGTGGCTTTGTTTGCCGCCCGGATGCAGGAAGTCGCGGCGGTTCTCACCGACATGATGATGCCGGTGATGGACGGGCCCATGACCATCATGGTGCTGAAGCGCATGCAACCTCAGGTGCGCATCCTTGCCGCCAGCGGCCTGGGTGCCAACGGCATGGTGGACAGGGCCACCAGTTCGGGAGTCCGGCATTTTCTGCCCAAACCCTACACCGCCGAAGTGATGCTTCAGGCGCTGCAGAAGGCGCTTCATAACTAGCGCCTGCATCAGGATCGGGTTTCACCCCATGGAGAATGCGTCCGGCGCGGCCTAACCTTGAAGAGCGGGAACCCACCGCTTGCAGTAAAAATCATGTGGCCGGTCATTCTCATCACCATTGTGATCACGATTGTGCTCACGATCGTGTTTCTCAATCTGCGCACGGGCGAGAAACAGATCCGCTATGCGGTGATGCATGAATTCACGGTCACGGACCCGCAGTTCCTCCGCAGCATGGGCCATTTGCTCGGACCGTGCATTCTGCCCGGCAACCGCATCATGGCCCTGCACAATGGCGATCAAATTTTCCCCGCGATGCTGGCCGCCATTCGCGACGCCCGCGAAACCATCACCCTTGAAACCTACATCTACTGGTCGGGTGAGATTGGCGGGCAATTTTCCGCCGCGTTGAGCGAACGCTCCCGCGCCGGCGTGAAAGTCCATGTGATGCTCGACTGGGCGGGCTGCAGCCGAATCAAAGCGAAATACCTGGAGGAAATGCAGGCCGCGGGGGTCGAGGTGGAACGCTATCATCCGATCCATTGGCATACGATCACGCACATCAACAACCGCACCCATCGCAAACTGCTCGTGGTGGATGGCCGGGTGGGTTTCACGGGCGGTGTCGGCATCGCCGACCAGTGGACGGGCCACGCCGAATCCAAAGACCACTGGCGTGACTCCCACTTCCAGCTCGAAGGGCCGGCGGTGGCCCAGATGCAGGCGGCATTCACTGACAACTGGATCAAGACCCGCGCCAGGGTGCTGTTTGGTCCCGAATACTTTCCTGAATTGCAGCCCGTGGGCGACAGCCTCGCGCAGGTGTTCAAAAGCTCGCGCGGGGAAGGCAGTGAGAGCGTGCGCCTGATGTATCTGCTTTCCATCGCCTCGGCGGAGCACAGCATCCGTCTTCAGGCCGCTTATTTTGTACCGGATGATCTGGCCATCGCGGCTTTCATCTGCGCGCGCCGCCGCGGCGTGAAGATCGAGATCATCCTGCCCGGTCAGCACACCGACGAGCGCCTGGTTCAGCACGCTTCCCACCATCTTTGGAACGACCTGTTGGATGCCGGGATCGAGATCCATGAATACCAGCCCACCATGTATCACTGCAAGGTCCTCATCGTGGACGAGATCTGGGTTTCCGTCGGCTCCACCAATTTCGACGACCGCTCCTTCCGCCTGAACGACGAGGTCAACCTGAACATCTACGATGCCGCCTTTGCTGCCAGGCAGGTCCAGATGTTCGAGCAGGATCTCGGCAAATCACGCCGGGTTACCCGTGCGGAGTTCAAGAACCGTTCCCCCCTGGGAAAACTCTACGACCGGCTCGCACTCACGCTGCGACGTCAGTTGTGACGGATTCAGATTCGTTCCACCGCGCCGCCATGGCCTGTCGATTCAAACCTTGGGACTGCCAGTGGCTGTCCCCGGCTTTTTTTTCGCAATGAATTCGAGAACGTGAGGCATGATGACGGACTTGATCAGTGCAGGAGAGACGGATCTCGCCAATAGTCCGAGTGCTCCCAACAGGAGCGCGCCGAGTACTGGCTTGGGTGGCTTCGCGACGGAGATCATCACGGGAGGAGGCCGCTTGCCACGGAAAATGAGCAGCGCAGGAATGACACCCGCAGTGACTGCCAGGACCACCAGCAGGCCAGCATGGCGATCAACCACGCGCTGCAGCACTCGCGCAGGGCTCAGATGCTGCCGCACACGATGCACCTCGGCGCTGATCTCTTCGCGTCCTTCAGCGATCTCACGGAGCGCCTGCTGTTTTAGTTTTTCGTTGTTTGTGATTTGAGCCATGCGCGGTCTTTCTTGAGTTCGTTGAGACTGTCTGCAAACCAGCGTGCCGTGGTGAGGCGGCTCCACGTCACGAGAGCCGCAGTCAGGGCGACAGGAATGTGAGCGGCTCCAACGATGGCGGTGGCTTTCATCCACGACCATCCGAGGTGCATGGAGAGTGCTCCCACCAGCGATGTCGCCAGCAGAAGCCAGGCTGCAAACGCAGCCATTGCGCCCACTGCCAGCCAAACGATCACGGTGACGACCTGCTGCAATGCCTCCCGCGTCTCAATCCCAAGGAGCAGGCCGCGACCTTCCAGATACTTCAAAACCGGTGTTGCCAGACGGTGCGTGAATGCGGAATGCGACACTGGCTCCGCTGCAAGGTCCGCAGGCCGGAGGTCGCTTTTGTCGGGTGTTGAAGGTGGGGTGAACGGACCAGGATTCATGGCGCATGATCTGTGGATCGTGCGTCGAGCGGGTGCCATAGGGTGTTTACCCCACGATCCATCATTGGGATGGCCGTCAGTGACGGGAGACTCGCACCATGAACGCAGAGTGGGGTTTGACCCCATGGCGACGACTTGCTGCATTGCGTAGCATCAGACATCGAAAAGATGAGCACACAGCTCACTCAACACTGAAAAAACGAATCCATGAACACCGACATCCACTCCAAATCACCCACGAATCAACTGCAAGATGCCGCCGGGGAAACCGGTCGCTGGGCCGCTGATGCAGCCAAGGACGTCTCCAACGCGACCAGTGACGCCTACGCATCGCTTTCGTCGAAAGTCGAAGCGGGCGTCGAACGCACCAAGGAATATGCCCAGCATGCTGTCGATGCCACGAAGGACGCTGCCCACCGCGCCTCCGATACCGCCAAGGATCTTTATCAATCGGCGTCGGCGAAAGCCGAAGATGCCCTGGTGAGTTCCAAGGAGTATGTCCGTGAGCATCCATTTCCAGTGGCTCTCGGCACCCTGATCACCGGTCTCGCCCTCGGATACCTGATCGGGTTGGCGCAGCGCGAGGAACCCTCATTCCGCCAGCGCCTTTTTAGCTGAGCGGACGAAGGCTGTACGCGATGAATGGGCAGACGCATGCAGTCGTTATCCGAACTCCACGCGCCCCATCCCGTACGGATTGAGGGCGTGTAGTAATGCCTTCGCATGTCGGCAGCTCTGCGCCAGCATCTGTGATGCATGGCACCGTCAAATCAAAGGGCAGGGTTTCACCCATGGTGGTTTGTCGCCGGGCTTTCCAATGGTCGCAATGCAAGCAAGCAAGCAACGCGCTCACCATGAAAACCCACGCACTTAGAATCATCCTCGCCGCATCACTGCATGCAGGCATGTCGTCAGGGTTAAGCGAGTAATGAATCTCACCTCGAGCCATCCTTTCTGGTCAGTCAACAATGGCCTGCCGGCGAGCTATCCCTCGTTGCAGCGTGATGTTTCCTGCGATGTCGTCGTCATCGGCGGCGGCATCACGGGCGCGCTGGTGGCGCTGCATCTGGCGGAGGCTGGGATGAAGACCCTGATCATCGACAAGCGCGACATCGGCACAGGCAGCACCAGCGCCAGCACGGCCATGCTCCAATACGAGATCGATGTGCCGTTGCGTGAGCTGGTCAAAAAAGTTGGTCATGACGATGCGACGCGCAGCTATCATTTGTGCCGCGAGGCGATTGGGAAGGTGGGCAAGCTGGCCAAGCGGTTGAAGATCGAATGCGGCTTTGAGAACAAGCCCAGTTTGTTCCTGGCCCGCCATGAGAACGAGGTTCATGATTTCCGCGAGGAATATGAACTGCGGCGGCAAATGGGCCTCGAACTGGAGTTTCTTGATGCGGCAGATGTCCAGGCACGTTTTCCCTTCACACGGCCTGCGGCGTTGTATTCCAAAGACGGCGGCCAGGTCGATCCGCATCGCCTCACTCACGGCCTGCTCACCGCAGGGATGCGGGCAGGGCTGGAAGTCTGCGACCGCACGGAGATGACGTTGCTGGAGCACACGTCGCGTGGTGTCCGCGTGACGACGAAGCAGGGGCACAAGATCACCGCGCGCCGTGCCGTGATCGCGGCTGGCTTTGAGTCAAAGCAGCTCTTGCAGGCGGAGGCAGGCACCTTGAAGAGCACTTATGCGCTCATCAGCGAGCCACAGCCTGCTGTGCCAGGGTGGAAAAATGAATGCCTCATCTGGGACAGCGGCATGCCGTATCTCTACATGCGCACGACCCCTGAGGGACGCATCATCGTCGGTGGTGAGGACGAGGATTTCGTGAATACGAAACGACGCGATGCCCTGATCTCCACGAAGAGCCGGACACTGGTGCAAAAGTTCAACAAACTATTCCCCGATGTGACCCTGGAGGTGGCCTACACGTGGGCGGGAACCTTTGGTGAGACGAAAGACGGGCTGCCCTACATCGGCGTCCATCCGCGATATCCACATGCTTACTTCGCGCTCGGTTACGGTGGCAATGGCATCACCTTCAGTGTCATCGCTGCGGAGATCATCCGTGACTATGTCACGGGTCGCACGAACCCTGACGAACGCATCTTCCGGTTCGGCCGCTGAAGTATCGCTTGCCTGCCAGGAATGAACAAAGTCGGGTTACACCCCATCGTCACACTGACGGTGTCGCGACACTCTGCGCGCCATGAGTTATCAGAGCATCAATCCCTACAATGGCGAGCTTGTGAAGAGCTTCGACGAACATACTGATCAGCAACTTGATGCGTCTATCGCCGCTGCGGCGACGTGTTTCGAGAGTTGGCGGAAGCTGACCTTTGCTGAGCGGGCGGGCATCGTCACTAAAGCCGCTGCCATCATGCGTGAGCGTGCGGAGGAGTTTGCGCGGCCGATGACGCTGGAGATGGGCAAGCTCTTCGCTGAGTCGGTCGGGGAGGTGATGCTCAGTGCGGACATTCTCGACTACTACGCGACCCATGCGGAGCGTTTCCTCGCGCCGGAGCAGTTGACGCCGAGTTCAGGTGAAGCGGTGGTCGAAAGCACTCCGTTGGGCATCATCTTTGGTGTCCAGCCTTGGAACTTTCCGTATTACCAACTCGCGCGCTTTGCAGCTCCAAATCTCATGGCGGGCAATGTCGTGATGGTGAAGCACTCGGGAACCGTGCCGCAGTGTGCCATCGCCTTTGAGCAGCTCTGGCTGGTGGCTGGCGCGCCAGCGGGTGCCTACACGAATCTGCTCATCTCGCATGAGCAAGTGCTCGCCGTGATCGATGACCCGCGAATCAAGGGCGTGGCGCTGACCGGTGGTGTCGCAGCGGCGAGAGGCGTGGCCGAAAGAGCTGGGAAGAACATCAAAAAATCCACGATGGAACTGGGCGGCAGCGATGCCTTCATCGTGCTGGAAGATGCCGATCTGGAGAAGACGCTCCAATGGGCGGTGTGGGCCAAGATGAACAACATGGGCCAGTGCTGCATCGCAGCGAAACGCTTCATCATCGCGGAAGCATTGGCGGATCGCTTTCTCGCTCAATTCAAAGCAGCCATGGAGGCGCTCAAGCCAGGCGACCCGATGGACAAGAGCACCACACTCGGCCCGCTATCCACTGAGGCAGCTTTGGTGCAACTCGTGAAGCAGGTGGATGAAGCCGTGGCCCACGGTGCCACACTGGTGCTTGGCGGGAAGCGAATGGACCGCGCTGGTGCCTTCATGCAGCCGACCATTCTGACGGACATTCAGCCTGACAATCCCGCCTATCGCGAGGAGTTCTTCGGCCCCGTGGCCCTGTTCTTCCGAGTCAAAGACGAGGAGGAAGCCATCGCGCTCGCCAATGATTCGGACTATGGCCTTGGCGGCTCCGTCTTCACCCAGGATGTACAGCGTGGCAAACGTGTCGCGAGCCGCATCGACACTGGAATGGTCTTCGTCAATCATCCCACCTGGACCGCCGCAGACCTGCCCTTTGGCGGCATCAAAAACTCAGGTTTCGGTCGTGAACTCTCCAGCCTTGGCATCCAGGAGTTTGTGAACAAGAAGCTCATCCGAGTCGCCGACATCAATGCATCTGCATAGCCTCTAACCCCATCCTTTATGAAAACCAAATCCTACGCCGCTAACACCGCCACCACTCCGCTCGCACCTTTCAGTTTTGACCGCCGTGATCCCGGTGAGCGTGATGTGCAGATCGAGATCCTCTTTTGTGGTGTCTGTCATTCGGACGTGCATACCGTTCGCAATGAGTGGCATGGCACGACCTATCCCTGCGTGCCGGGGCATGAAATCATCGGTCGCGTGATCAAGGTCGGCGCGAAGGTGGAGGAGTTCAAAGCAGGCGACATCGCGGGCGTTGGTTGTCTCGTTGACTCCTGCCGCGTCTGCGAGAGTTGCAAAGATGATCTGGAGCAGTTCTGCGAGAAGGGGGCCATCTTCACTTACAACTCACCTGACAAGCACAACGGCGGCCTGACATACGGCGGCTACTCAGAAAGCATCGTCGTGGATGAAGCCTTCGTGCTGCGAGTCCCCAAGAACTTGGATTTGGCAGCCACTGCGCCGTTGCTTTGTGCTGGCATCACGACCTACTCGCCCCTGCGTCATCACGGCGTCACGAAAGGTCAAAAGGTGGGTGTTGTGGGACTCGGCGGACTCGGGCACATGGGGGTCAAACTGGCGAAGGCGATGGGCGCGCACGTCGTCGTTTTCACCACGTCACTGAATAAAGTGGAAGATGCCCTGCGCCTCGGTGCGGATGAAGTCGTTCACTCTAAAGACGAGGCCGCGATGAAGAAGCACCTCAATAGCTGCCACTTCATTCTCGATACGGTAGCTGCGAAACATGACATCAACGCCTATCTCGTCCTACTTCGACGTGACGGCAATCTCACGCAAGTTGGAGTGCCTTCCGAACCGCTCGCGGTGGATGTCAGCAACCTCATCTTTGGTCGTCGCAACTTCAGCGGCTCACTCATCGGCGGCCTCAAGGAAACCCAGGAGATGCTCGATTTCTGTGGTCAGCACAACATCACCTCCGACATCGAACTCATCCCGATCCAGCAGATCAATGAAGCCTATGACCGCCTCGTGAAGAGCGACGTGAAATACCGCTTCGTCATCGACATGGCCTCACTCAAGCATGCGGAGTAACCCGAGACTCGTATGCCAAACATCATCAGCCGCGAGATACGCCTCGCATCGCGCCCCACAGGTGTCCCCACCGCCAGCAACTTCACTTTGGCCGAAACCACCCTGGAGCCGCTACAAGATCAGCAAGTGCTCGTGCGCAATCTTTTCATGTCCGTCGATCCCTACATGCGTGGTCGCATGAACGACAGGAAGTCGTATGTGCCGCCATTCGAGATTGGAAAAGTGCTCGAAGGCGCTGCCGTAGGCGAGGTGATCGAGTCGCGTTCAGATGAGTTCAAAGCCGGTGATGTTGTCACGTCCAGATATGGTTGGCGCGAGGTATTCATCGCCGCACCGAAGGAGCTGCATGCCGTGAACAAAGCCGTGCAACCACTTTCCGTTTACCTCGGCACACTGGGCATGACAGGCATGACCGCGTGGGCGGGACTGACAATGGTCGAAGTGAAGGCTGGCGATGTCATCTATATCTCAGGCGCAGCGGGTGCCGTCGGCAACATGGCTGGCCAACTGGCGAAGTTACGAGGCTGTCGGGTGATCGGCTCTGCCGGTTCAGAAGAAAAAGTGAGGCGCCTGATCAATGAATGCGGATTCGATGCCGCCTTCAACTACAAGACCGGCCCCGTGCTTGATCAACTGAACGGCGCTGCACCTGACGGCATTGATGTCTATTACGATAACGTCGGCGGTGAATCTCTCGAAGCCGCGCTGTCAGCTTTGCGGGTGCATGGCAGGATCATCGCCTGCGGTGGCATCTCGGGTTACAACGAGGAGAAGCCCAAGCCCGGCCCGTCCAATCTCTTCAACATGACGACGAAGCGCCTCACGATGAAAGGCCTGATCGTTGGCGATTGGCTGGAACGCCAGAGCGAGTTCGAAAAGGAAGTCGGCGCTCATTACCAAGCCGACAAACTGAAGAGCCTGGAAACCGTGGTGGAAGGTCTTGATCAAGCGGCTGACGCATTCATCGGTCTCTTTGACGGCAAAAATGTCGGCAAGATGGTCGTCAAGCTGCCGCATTAGGGTTACACCCCATCGCATTCATGAGGCGAGGCCGCTTAGCATCGCGGTCTTATGAAAACACTATTCACGTCAGAAGCGATTTCCAAAGGTGGCCGATCAGGAACGCTACAGTCGCCGGACGGACTCCTGGATGTCGCTCTGGGAAACCCGCTGGAGAAGGGCATCGAGACGCGCGGTCCGAATCCCGAGTTGCTGTTTGCTGGGGCCTATTCCGCCTGCTACCACGGAGCCTTGGTCAATGCGGCCAAGAAGCTTGGCACACCACTCGACGATTCCACGGTGCGCGCCCTGGTGAGCCTGGTTGAGGATGATAATAATGGCTATGGTCTTGCCATTGAGCTGCACGCACTGCTTCCTGACGTGGGTCGCGAGCAGGCACAACGCATCATGGAGGAAGCACACCAAACCTGTCCTTACTCCAAAGCATTGCGAGGCGAGGCTTCCTTCAAGCTCGTCGTGGATTGAATGAACTTTTACCCACTCAATCCATGAACCCGCTAACAAAAACATCCTGGTCGCCCTACCTCGTCGGCGTTGGAATCGGCGTGTTGAGTTGGTTCTCTTTTGCGACGGTTGACCGGCAGCTCGGAATCACCACGGCCTTTGAATATAGCGCCGCGCTCACTGAACAGGCGACGGCACCGCAAGTCGTGAAGCCCTATCTCGAAGCGAAGGCAAAGGACGGCAAGACGCCGAAGATCGACTGGGAATGGATGCTGGTGCTCGGTGTTTTTATCGGAGCTTATGCCAGCTCGAAGATGTCGGGAGATCGAGCGCCGGAGGAGAAAGTGCCACCCCTTTGGCGCTGGCGGTTCGGCGATTCGCCGGGCCTGCGCTACGCTGGTGCTTTCTTCGGCGGGATCATTATGATGCTGGGCGCACGGATCGCGCAGGGCTGCACCAGCGGGCATGCGATCAGCGGCATCTTGCAACTGGCGCTCTCAAGCTGGATCTTTGCGCCCGTCATGGGTGTGACAGGCATGGCTGTGGCATTCCTGATCTACGGGAAGGAGGGACGTCGCCATGTTTGATGAACCGGTCAAACTCGTGCTCGGTCTGGTCACCGGCATCCTCTTCGGCGTCCTGCTGCAAAAAGGCCAGGTGGCGAAGTTCCAAGTTCTTATGGGTCAGTTTCTGCTCAAGGATTTCACCGTGGTGAAGATCATGGCGATGGCCATCGCGGTGGGCACTGTCGGCGTGCATGCACTGGTGTCGATGGGCTTGGCGGAGTTTCACATTCAGACCGCTTCGCTGGCGCGTGTAATCGTCGGTGGAGTGTTGTTTGGCACTGGCCTCTCCATCTTCGGGCTTTGTCCCGGCACTAGCGTCGCTGCCTGCGGCGAAGGTCGGCGCGATGCGATGATCGGCGTGCTAGGGATGTTCGTCGGCGCTGGCGTCTATGTGGCCGCATTTGAGGCGTTGCAGCCGATGATCAAAGCAATGGCGGACTATGGGAAAGTGACTCTGCCACAACTCACCAGCACCTCGCCGTGGCTGTGGGTGGGCGCACTGGTGGCTCTTATCGCCATCGCTCTCGCGATCGTCGAGCGACTTCATCCCAAACGACTAAACACCAAACTTTAAAAGATCCCCAAAAATCATGGCACTCATCTTTGAACGCATTCAAACCGAAGGCATCGCGGAGCTTTCTTATCTCCTCGGTGATGACAGCGACGGCGTTGCAGCCGTCTTTGATCCGACTCCTGACGTGGACAAATACGTCACGCTGGCACGCGAGAAGAAGGTTTCCATCACGCACATATTCGAGACACACATTCACGCGGACCTGGTGAGCGGCTCGCTAGAGTTGTGCGCGCGGGTCGGATCGGCAAAGGTGTATTGCAGTCATGAAGGCGACGCCCGTTATGGCTTCGATCACGAAAAGCTAAAGGCCGGTGACAAGTTTACATTCGGGAAGACGATCATCACGGTGCGCCACACGCCAGGACACACGCCTGAGCATGTGAGCTACGAGATCGCGGAAAAGGATCATCCTGACACGCCGTGGGGCGTGCTGACTGGCGACTCACTTTTTGTAAACTCCGCGGGCCGGCCCGATCTGCTCGGCTCAAGTGAAACTGAGGAACTCACGAAGAAGCTGTTTGAAACACTGCGCGGGTATTATCTCGCGCTGCCGGACAGCGTCGTGATTCATCCCGCGCATGCCCATGGTTCGCCATGCGGCGCGGACATCGGCGACCGTCTTGAGAGCACCATCGGCTATGAGCGGAAGTTCAATTCCTACCTCCAGTTCACCGACTTCGAGAAGTTCAAGGAACATACCCTGAGCAGCGCGCCGCCGGTGCCGAAGTATTACCCGCTGATGAAGAAGCTGAACGCCAAAGGGCCGGAGGTACTCGGCAATCTGCCGCAAGTTCCCGGCCTGCCAGCAAAGACTTTCAAAGAGGCCGTGGAGAAAAAGGCCGGGGTACTGGTGGATACGCGGCAGATGCTGGCATTCGGCGGCGGTCACATCAAAGATGCGCTGAGCATCGGTGCCACACCCATGCTTTCGATCTGGGCGGGCTGGCTGCTCGATCCGGATAAGCCGATCCTGCTCGTGCTCGATAGCGATAAAAAAGTGGACGAGGTGGTGAAGTTCTTTCTCCGCACCGGCTTCACAAAGTTCGCAGGTTATCTCGTCGGCGGAATGACGGCCTGGGACAATGCAGGGCTGCCGCTGGATGAGGTCGGGCAGAAGACCGTGCATGAAGTCAAGGACGCCGGCCCGGGCTTGCAGATCGTGGACGTGCGCTCGCCTGGCGAATGGCAAAAAGGGCATGTGCCCGGAGCCGTTCACATGTTCCTGCCGGAACTGCGCGAGAAGGCCGCCGCGCTGAATTCAAAAAAGCCCGTCGCTGTGTATTGCGAAAGCGGTTATCGCGCGAGCATCGGCACGAGCATTCTGAAACAAGAAGGCTTCCTGCAGGTGAGCAACGTGCCAGGAAGCTGGCAGGCGTGGAAAAAGGCGAAGCTGCCCATCGCAGGCGGAGGTGATGACGCATGAAGCGGCGTCTCTCAGTGATGGTGCTGTTGTTGCTGCCGTCGTTGACAAGCGCGGCGGATTTTGGCGTGGACGCCACTCACTACGACGGCCCGGCGTGGTCGCCTTACATCGTCGGTGCGGGGATCGGTGTGCTGTCGTGGCTAACATTCTATTTTTCCGACAAGCCCATCGGTGCCTCGTCCTTTTACGCGACCGTCGCCGGGTTCATCGGCAGGCTCGTCGCGCGCCGACACACAGAATCGCTTTCGTATTTCCAAAGCAATCCGCCCAGCGTGAATTGGGGTTTCGTGTTCGTCATCTGCACCATCCTGGGCGGTTTCATCGCTGCGTGGACGGGCGATGAGATTCGCAATGAATGGCTGCACCCGATGTGGGTGGATCGCTTCGGCGACAGCATCGCGTTGCGGGGGATCGTCGGCTTCATCGGCGGTGTGCTGATGGCCTTTGGCTCGCGGCTTGCGGGTGGTTGCACCAGTGGTCACGGCATCAGCGGCACACTCCAGCTGAATTCTGGCTCCTGGCTCACAGTTATCTTCATGTTCATCGGTGGCATTGCCACCGCCATGCTCCTCTACACCGCGTTATGATCGATCCTGGCAAAGCAGTCAAAGAAACCAGTGCGCCACCTCCAACGGTGCCTGCTGGCAAGAAACTCGTGGCCGCGATCATCTTCGGCACCGCCTTTGGCTTCCTTTTGCAAAAAGGCGGTGTCGGCAAATACAACGTCCTCATCGGCCAGCTCCTGCTCCAGGACTTCACCGTCGCCAAGGTCATGATGACCGCCATCGTCGTGGGAATGATCGGTGTTTTCACGCTGCATCATTTCGCAAAGGTCAATCTGGACATTCATCCGACCAGGATCGGCGCGCAGATCATCGGCGGCATGCTGTTTGGCGTCGGTTTCGCGCTCATCGCTTACTGTCCAGGCACCGGCGCGGCTGCTCTCGGACAGGGAAGCTGGGACGTGCTCTTTGGCATGGCCGGCCTAGTTGCCGGATCTTATTTGTTTGCCGAGATGTCCGGCTGGCTGAAGCGCACCGTCGAGACGTGGGGCGACAAAGGCAAGGTCATGCTCCCAGACCTCCTGCACATCCCGCGCGGCGTTTTCGTCCCCGCCTTCGCCCTGCTGCTGATAGCCGCGCTCTTCGCGATCGAGCGCTTTAGCACACGCTGACTTCTCACACTGATTCTTATGAAAACACTGCTCAAAACCATCGCATTCGCCGCGCTTACCGCGCTCCCGCTCACTGCCATGACTGCCGAACCCGAAAAGTCGTCCGCCGACAAAGCTCACAAGGTCGTCTTTGAAGTCTCCATCGACGGCGCGGAGAAATGGCAGGGCGCGTTGCGCAACATCGAAAACACCCGCAAGGAACTCGGCAAGGAAACGATCATCGAAGTCGTAACGCACGGCAAAGGCGTCGGAATGCTGCTCGTGAAGACCTCCGTCGAGAACGCCGAGCTGAAAGCGAAGCTCGAACAGCTCCACGCCGACGGCGTCGTTTTCGCCGCGTGCCAGAACACCATGAAGCGCGAGAAGCTGGAGAAGAAGGATCTCGTCGAGCTGTCCACGACAGTCCCTTCTGGCGTCAGTGAAGTCGTTCGCAAACAGGCCGCTGGCTACGCCTACATCAAGAGCGGCGGCTGATCCCGGAGTCCCCAGAGCGTTGGCCCTTCACAATAATCAAACACACCAAACGATATGAATGTTCTCATGATATTAACCTCCCACGACAAGCTGGGTGACACAGGCAAGAAGACCGGCTTTTGGCTGGAAGAATTTGCAGCTCCTTATTACGTCCTGCTTGATGCCGGAGCGAAAATCACGCTGGCATCTCCTGCGGGCGGGCAACCGCCGCTCGATCCGCAAAGCGACCTTCCTGATGCGCAAACCGCGGCGATGCAGCGTTTCAAAAAGGACGATGCTGCACAAAGGGAACTCGCTAACACGACCCAATTGGCCGAGATAGATGCCGACGGGTTTGATGCGGTCTTTTACCCGGGTGGGCATGGCCCGCTTTGGGACTTGGCGGAAAACGCAGACAGCCAGCGCATCATCGAAACGTTCATCGCGGAGGATCGTCCGCTCGCTGCGGTGTGCCACGCTCCGGCGATCTTCAAGCACACAAAAGGGGGCGACGAAAAATCGTTGGTCTCGGGTCGCCGCGTGACGGGCTTTACGAACTCTGAGGAAGAGGGGGTTGGTCTCACCGAAATTGTTCCGTTTCTTATTGAAGACATGCTCAAAGCAAATGGGGGTCTCTATGAAAAAGGCCCGGATTGGGGTTCAAACGTCGTCGTCGATGGCAAGCTCGTTACGGGTCAAAACCCCGCATCCTCCGAAGCTGCCGCCAAGGAGCTGCTCAAGCTTCTCTTGGCAAAGCACAACTCATAGCCAGCCAGCTACGAGCTGACCTACTCGAATGGCGCTTACTAGCTGAAAACCGAAAGGAATCTTCAGGTGCTGAAACCACTCCAGTGAAATGGTTCCAATCCATCCCCTCGTGGCTGAAGCGTTTGATCCCGGCGCTGGACTGGATATGTCATTATGACCGCAAGCATCTGCCCGGCGATGGACTCGCGGGGGTGATCGTGGCGACGCTGGTCATCCCCCAGGCCATGGCGTTTGCGCTGCTCGCCGGGCTGCCGCCGCAGGTCGGCGTTTATGCCAGCCTGTTGCCACTCGCAGTTTATGCGTTGCTCGGCACCAGTCGGTTTCTGTCGGTCGGCCCATCAGCGCTGATATCGCTGCTCATCCTGACGCAGGTCGGCGCATTGGCGGAGCCCGGTTCACCGCGCTATCTCGCATTCGCCATGGCCACCGCGCTCATCGCGGGTGTCATGCAGATCGCAATGGGGGCCGCGCGGCTGGGGGTGCTCACGAACTTTCTCAGCCACCCGGTGCTCTCCGGCTTTACCAGTGCCGCGGCGTGTCACATCGCGTTGAGCCAGATGAAACATCTGCTCGGCGTGCCGCTTCCGAGGGCCGACCATGTGCACGAGTTGCTGGCGGAACTGGCGCGGGCGGTGCCGCAAACCCGCTGGCCCACGCTCGCGATCAGCATCGCGAGCGTTTTGCTGCTGCTCGCATTTCAATACCTGCTGCCGCGGGTGCTTGCGCGATGGAAAACGTTCCCGGCTGCCCTCGCTCAATCGCTGTCGAAGAGCGGGCCGGTTGTCGTGGTGATCGCCGGCACGGCCATCGTCGCCGCTCTCCAACTCGGGACGAGCCACGGGGTCAGCATCATCGGGGAGATACCAGGCGGATTACCGGGGTTCGCGCTGCCCGCGCTCGCCGCTTCCGAGTTCCTGCCGCTGATTCCGCTCGCCCTCACGGTCAGCTTCGTCGGTTATGTCGAGACCATTTCCATCGCGAAGTCGCTCGCGGCCAAACGACGCCAGAAAGTGGATGCCAACCAGGAGTTCATCGCGCTGGGGGCGGCGAACCTTGCCGCCGGTGTCACCGGCGGTTACCCGGTCGATGGCTCGTTCGCCCGCTCGATGGTCAACTTCACCGCCGGCGCACACACCGGCCTCGCTTCTCTCATCACCATGATCCTTGTGGGCGTGGCCGCATTGTTTCTGATGCCGCTCTTCCACCATTTGCCCCAGGCAGCGCTGGCCGCCATCATCATCATCGCGGTCATCGGCTTGGTCGACGTCCGGATGCCGCTTCGACTCTGGCGCTACAACAAGGCGGACGCCGCCGCGTTGCTCCTCACATTCAACGCGGTGCTCGCCGTCGGGGTCACAAAAGGCATCCTCATCGGCGTGGCCGCGACTGTCGCGCTCTACCTCTGGCGCACGAGTCGGCCGCACATGGCCGTCGTCGGACGCATCGCCAACACCGAGCACTTTCGCAACGTTCGCCGCCACGATGTGCAAACGCTCCCGCACGTTCTCCTGCTGCGCATTGACGAGAGTCTCTACTTCGCCAACGCGAAACACGTCGAGGACTTCGTCCTCTGCGCTACCGCCGACCGCCCGCATTTGCGGCATCTCGTGCTCATTTGCAGCGCGATCAATTTCATTGATGCCAGCGCGCTTGAGACGCTCACTGACCTCCGCGCCAGCTTACAAGACGCAGGCATCGAACTCTATCTCACCGAGGTGAAAGGCCCCGTGATGGACCGGCTGGCGCACACCGAGTTACTCGAACAGCTCGGTTCCGAACGCATCTTCCTCACGACTCAGGAGGCTTATGAGAAACTCGCGTCAGCAAGCCCTGCATGATGCAACCCCAAGAAAATGAACCCAGATCTGCAGCATGTAAAACAATCGAACGGGTGGCGAACTCTCAAGCTGGCCCGCGCTCGTTGGGCGGAAGTGGATGGCGACCAGCGCGCCGCAGCTTTCGGTTATTACCTGCTGCTGTCACTCCTGCCTTTGATATTGATGCTGGTGAGTGTCGGGTCGCTGTTCGTCGAGCGCGAGGTGGCGACGCGCGAGATTGTCCAGTGGGTCAATCATTACATTCCGTTGACGAGCGAACAGAAACACGACGCCGAGACAAACATTCGCGGCGTGCTGGAGTCGCGTGGCGGACTCAACCGCGCAGCGTTTCCCCTGTTGGCATGGGGCGCGTTGAAATTCCTGCGCACACTGATTCGGACCACGAACCGCATCTGGCATTCGCCGACTTACAACTGGTGGCGACTGCCATTGAGAAGCCTCGGCTTGCTCGGCATCACGGCCAGCGCTGCGTTGTTCGGAGTTCTCGTGCCCGGCGCTGCGCGGTTGGTGCAACGGTGGCTCATCCACTATCTCGACATTCCCTCGTGGGTATTGGACGTGGTTCTGGGTTTCATTCCGTGGCTGGTGCTGTTCTACGGGATCATCATGATTTACAAGCTGGCCCCCAGCCGGCCCACCAAGTTTGCCGAAGTCTGGCTCGCCGCGCTGGGCGCGACGGTCTTGATCTGGACGGGCGGACTGCTGTTCCTGCTTCAAGCGGCGCACCTGGGGCGCTTCAACGCGCTTTACGGTACCCTCGGCAGCATCGTGGCGTTCCTGCTGTGGCTTTACCTCTCAAGCTGCGTGGGTGTCTTCGGCACCTGCTTTTGCGCGGCGCAGGCGGAAGTCCAGAAGAACGACGCCAGCGATCATCCGAGTGATGAGCGCAAAGAAATCGCTGAAATGAAAGCCCTCATTGCAGATCTCGAAGCCCAGAAATATCCCACCTCACTAAAATGAAAAGTATCATCTTCACGTTATCTGTTCTGGCTAACTTTGCCTCCGCCAAAACCGTCGAATACAAGATCACCATCACTGAGGAAAGGGTGAACATCACTGGCAGGACCGTCACGGGAATGACCATCAACGGCAGCATACCAGGCCCGACCCTGCGCTTCACCGAAGGGGACACCGCCGTGATGCATGTCACCAACGCGATGGACGTGCCCACTTCCGTCCATTGGCACGGCCTGCTGGTTCCGCCGGATATGGATGGTGTTCCGTTCATCTCCTATACCCCCATCAAGCCGGGCAGCACTTTCACCTACCGTTTTCCGATCCGGCAGACGGGCACTTACTGGTATCATTCCCATTCAGGATTGCAGGAGCAGCGCGGAGTCTATGGCTCCATCGTGATCCTGCCAAAGCAGAGAAACCATGGTGAGGACAAGGATCATGTGGTCGTGCTTTCGGATTGGACGGATCAGAACCCGAAGGAAATCCTGCGCAATCTGCGTCGCGGCTCGGAATTTTTCGGTGTGCAAAAGAAAACCGCACAGAGCGTTCTGGGTGCCGCGAAAACCGGAAAGCTGAGCGAGTATTTCCAAAGGGAGGCGATGCGCATGCCCGCGATGGATCTCGCGGATGTCGCCTACGATTCGTTTCTCGTGAATGGAAAACTCGAGGAAACCCTGTCTGCGAAACCCGGCGAAACCGTCCGGCTACGGGTGATCGATGGCTCTGCCAGCACCTTTTTCCATCTCAGCTACGCGGGCGGTCCCCTGACCATCGTCGGGGCGGACGGGCAGCCGGTGGAGCCTGTGAAAATGATGAAGCCACTCCTCATCGGAGTGGCGGAAACTTACGATGTGCTCGTGACAGTCCCCGCGCACGGAGCCTGCGAATTCCGCGCGACCGCGCACGATGGCTCCGGCCACAGCTCGCTCTGGATCGGCTCCGGCGAGCGCAGGCCCGCAAGCGTTCTGCCCAAGCCCTTCCTCTATGACACGATGATGGGCTTCAACTGGAAGAACGCCTTCGCGCTCACTCCCGCAGGCACGATGGGGATGCCCGACCGCGATGTGGATGCCGGGAAATTCGACAAGCCTGGAATGAATATGGATATGGACATGGGAGGAATGTCGCCTGGCGGAAACATGAAAATGCCGAAGGCAATGAAAGGAATGGATCACTCCGGGATGGATATGTCCGGCATGGATCACAGTGCGATGAAGGAACCCGTCATGAATCATTCGAAAATGAAGATGGAGATGAAAGACATGTCTTCCATGCCGGAGATGGACAAGGACACGGGGGTGAAGCACAACCTGCCGAAGTGGTATGATTTTCTCCTCCGTGAAGATACCGCGCGCTCGCAGATGTTGGACACCGACTCCATGATGTCGAAGGAGCGCCCGTTTCCACCCTACAAAATGCTTCGGGCGGTGAAAAACACCTCCTTTCCGAAGAGCGCCTCGCGCCGGGATTTCCGGCTCACCCTTGATGGTGATATGAACCGCTACGTGTGGACGATCAACAACAAGCCGGTCAGCCCGGACACAGACATCCTCATCCGCGAAGGCGAAGTGATCCGTTTCATCATGATTAACCGCACCATGATGCATCACCCAATGCACCTGCACGGGCACTTTTTCCGCGTCATCAACGGCCAAGACGACCGCTCGCCGCTGAAGCACACCGTCGATGTCGCGCCAATGACCACGGTCGTCATCGAATTCATGGCGGACGAGCCGGGCGACTGGTTTTTCCACTGTCACCTGCTTTACCACATGATGAGCGGCATGGCCCGCGTGGTGGAATACCAAGGCTTCACCCCGGCTTCGGAGACTGCGAGAATTCGCGATGAAATCTATGCGAAATCAAATCCATGGTTCTTCTACGGCTATGCCGATCTCCTCAGCAATGAAACACAGGGCACACTCACCTTTTCCGATCCCCTGAATATCTTCGCGCTGAACTGGGAGGCGGGCTGGGCCCGCACGGCAGGCACCGCGTGGGAAGGCGATCTCACTTACGGCCGCTACTTCAACCGCTTCACCACTCTCTTCGCCGGGGTCTATGCGGAGGGTGTGAATTCCACCAGCGAGGACGAGCGGGCGATCGCCGGCATCCGCTATCTTCTTCCTGGGAATTTCCAGTCCCAGGCATGGATCGACGATAGAGGCGAGGCCCGGTTCATGCTGGGTCGCGAACTCATGCTGACCCCACGGCTAGGAATTTTCGGGGAAGTCGAGTATGACACGATTGAGGCATGGTCTTACCAAGCGGGCATTTCTTATGCACTCACCCAGTACCTTTCCACCACCGCTCTGTGGGATTCCAAATTTGGGGTCGGAGTGGGACTCACTTTCAGATTCTAACCTCATGATTTCGACAGGAAACTGGCATAACCGTATGACGCATTCGGCAGGCGACATTTCTACACGGCTGCGACGAGTGACGTGGCTCGCTGTTGTCTATGTCGCAATGCTCGTGACGGTCACGGCGCAAGAACCGCCACTGAAGGCCAACGCTTCACCAGCAGCGGCCCCGGCCAAGGAAGATCTGTCGCTCGCTCCCGCGAAGGTGGACGTCAAACCCGTCGCGCGTGATGAAGAAATCCGCCAGCGTCTCCAAAGCGTCCTGGAGGCGACGGATTGGTTCACCGCGCCGGAAGTCCGGGTCGAGCAAGGCGTCGTCTTCCTCACGGGGCGCGTGGCGTCCGATGACCTCAAGAAGTGGGCGGGCGATCTGGCGCGCAACACCCAGGACGTCGTCGCTGTGGCCAATCGGATGGAAGTGGCCGAGCCGTCGATCTGGGACTTCAACTCGGCATGGCATGGACTGAGGGGTTTATGGCGCGACATCCTGCGTTCCTTGCCCTTGCTATTGATTGGGATGCTCATTCTGGGGCTGTCAGTGGGTGCTGGCGTGCTCGCAGCGCGGAAATCACGTTCCGTTCTTCGTGATCGGATTCAAGCGCGACTGCTGCGCAATGTGATCGCGGGCGGCATCGGCGTGTTGGTGATTCTTGTGGGCACCTACATCGTGCTCCGAGTCTCGGGCCTGACTCAACTGGCGTTGACCGTGGTGGGGGGCACCGGTCTGGTCGGTCTCGCCGTGGGCATTGCTTTCCGAGACATCACGGAGAATTTCCTGGCCAGTATTTTTCTGAGCATGCAGAGGCCCTTCGAGACGGGCGACCTCGTCGAGGTTTCCGGCGTGACCGGATATGTGCAGCAGTTGAACGTACGCACCACCATCCTGATGGCCCTGGATGGCAACCTCGTGCAGATCCCCAACGCCAGCGTTTACAAGAGCAATCTCCGCAACTTCACGACCAACTCCAACCTGCGCGACCAGTTTGATGTTGGCATCGGTTACGACGATGCGATTCACGAAGCGCAGGAAATCGCGCTCCAAGTTCTGACCGATCATCCGGCGGTGCTGAGCGAACCCGAGCCTCTGGTGCTGGTCGATGGCCTGGGAAAGGCGACCGTCAATCTGCGTGTCTATTTTTGGATCAATGGCCGCAAGCACAGTTTGGTGAAGGTGCGCTCTTCGGTGATCCGACTGATAAAACGCGCTTTTCAAAAGCACGGCATCTCAATGCCCGACGAGGCTCGCGAGGTGGTCTTCCCGCAGGGCATTCCCATCACCATGCTCGACGGCAAACCGGCTGAGACGCCCGAGGCTCAGGCTGAACAACAACTTCCAGCCGCTGGGCCGCTCGAAGAACTCGATGTCGTGTCCACCCAGGCGGAGGGCGGGTTGCAAAGCGAGGCTGACGTCCTGGACGAACAGGCCCGCCAGGCTCAACCGCTGCGAGAGGGGGAGAATCTTCTGCCAAAGGCTCCCGTCAGTTCCTCCTCGGAAAAATCTGCACCTCATTCACCCACTGGTTAGTCCACAGCCTACCGATGAATAGACTCAAACACCTCGGGAGCCATTTGCGCTCAAGCTTTTGGTTTCTGCCGACGCTCATCGTCGCGTGCAGCATCGTCCTTGCCGTGGGTTTGATCGAATTGGATTCCTCAGGGAGCCGCGACATGATGGGTGCCGCGTTGATCCTCACTTTCATCGCGGGGCTTGCCGTCGGGGTTACGAAAGGCATCACCGGACCCACCTGCACGATGCGGATATCCAGCTTCATCTCGCCGAGGTCAAAGGCCCCGTCATGGACCGGCTCGCCCGCACGGAGTTCCTCGACCAACTCGGCCATGACCACGTCTTCCTCTCAACCCAGGCAGCCTATGAAAGGCTCGCCGCAGCCTGACCACCGCTTTCCACTCCATGAACACCATACCCAAATCCAAAATGACACGCATCCTCATCCCGCTGCTCATCGGAGCCGCACTCGGCGCGCTCACAGGCTACTACGGCCAATGCAACTCCGGCGTCTGCCCCCTCACCTCCACTTGGTGGCGCGGAGCTATTTACGGCGGCTTTATCGGGTTGCTCTTTCTTTGGGGAGCACGTCGCTAAATCAACCCGCCTACCTTCAAAGATGAACACAGACACATTGTCAGGCCAAATGATCGTGCGCGAAGCGGAGCCGTTGAACATCGAGATGTCTTTCCGCACGCTCGACAGTCTCATCACGCCGAGCGAGCGCTTCTTTGTGCGCTGCCACTTTCCGATCCCGGAAATCGATGTGAAGACGTGGCGGCTCAAGATCGAAGGCTCAGTTGAGAAACCTTTGGCACTCAGCTACACGGAGCTGCGCCAGATGGAATCACGCACCCTCACGGCCACGCTGGAATGCGCGGGCAACAGCCGCGCGTCCCTCACGCCGCAGCCAAAAGGCACGTCATGGGAACTCGGCGCTGTCGGGAATGCCGAGTGGACCGGCGTGCCGCTGGCCGCAGTGCTCGAACGCGCGGAAATGAAAGCGAGCGCCGTCCATGTGATCTTCACTGGCAGTGATCAAGGCGAGATCGCAGAGCCGCCACGACCTGCGGGAGAAATTCAGTATTCGCGCAGCGTGCCGTGCGACAAGGCGCTCAAGGACGTGCTGCTTGCTTATCAAATGAACGGCGAGGAACTAACACCTGCACACGGCTTCCCCGTGCGCGTCATCGTGCCCGGATGGTATGGCATGGCGTCCGTGAAATGGCTGGAGCGTATCATCGTGAGCGACACGCCCTTTACCGGTTACTTCCAAACCATCGACTACGCTTTTTGGGATCGACGTGACGGGTTGCCAGAGCGTGTGCCGATCACCGAGATGCGCATCAAAGCCGAGATCGCGAGGCCACACATCGGCGAAGTCGTGCCCGCTGCCACAGCCTACCGAATGCATGGAGCCGCCTGGAGTGGCGATGCGCACATCATGACCGTGGACATCAGCGACGACGCCGGCGCGACGTGGCATGCCGCAAGGCTGCTCGGTTCGTTCATGCCGAATGCATGGCAGCTCTGGGAGCACACCTGGCAAACGCCTGCCCAACCAGGCAGACGCACACTCATGGCACGCGCCACCGATTCATGCGGACACGCACAGCCCAGCCAGCATGACGACGATTGTGGCAGCTACCTGGTCAACCACTGCCTGCCAATCGAAGTCGAGGTGCGATGAACCGATGCCGGTCACCATGCGGGTAACACCCCATGGTTTCACGATGCGTGCGCCGACACGATGCGATCCCCCTATGAAACCGACAATCAACACTCAAGACATTCGCTGGCAGACCGACGACATGAACGAATGGGTCATGGAAGAAGCCGCACCTCCCACTCAACCTGAATTGGAGCCTGAAGTCCCCGAGGTGCCCGTCTGGACTGAGCCACCAGTCACCATCGAACAAAAGGACGCCGTGGAAGGTGAGGCAACCATTTCCGAGCTGCTCGTCAATGCGGGCAACGAAGAAGCGGCACTCGAACAACGAGTAAGCGCCGACACCAGGCAGGCTGCAAGCGACGAAGGCTAACAAAGCCAGGCTCTCAGCAGGAGTGCGTCAGCATTCTTTCACTGTCGGGCGATGAAGTATGCTGGATTGGATTTTGAATCATTTTCTCATATCTCCTTCCCCCGAGGATTCCAATCCAGTCAGTGAGGAGTTCTGGGACAGTGGCGTGCCGAATCTCCACATGCGCACGATCTCTGAGGCTCGCACCCTCGTCGATGCTGAAGGCCGGGCTGACTCACCGCAGCATCTCGAAGTGTGTTTGGAAAAAGCGGGCCACTTCCTCCGCCTGATGCTTGTCCAGGCGGAACCAATGTCTTTTTCCAGGCACCACGATGAGCCTTGCCTCCACCTTGGCTTGCTCAAGCTCGTGCAAGAGAGCCTGGCTTTGCTCCAGCGGCACGATCCCGTCATTGGCACCATGAATGAGGAGAAAAGGCGGGGATGAGGCACTGACGTGGTTGATGGGACTTGCCTCAGCCGCCAGAGCAAGCCGTTGCTCGATGGAGCCGCCCAGCAGTTTTTCAACGCTGCTCTTTTGACGCGGCTTCCCGTGGGTGGTTCCCAATGTGATGAGATCGGTCGGTGGATAAAGCGCGCATACCGCGCGGATGCTCGCCTTGCCTTCGACCATGCCAAGCAGCGCCGCCAGATGGCCTCCCGCTGACTCGCCGCTGGCGCCGATGCGCCGCGGATCAAGTCCGTAACGGCGACCATTTTCGCGCAACCACCGGACGGCGGCGCGACAGTCATCCAACTGCGCCGGATACACGGCCGTGTCGCTCATGCGGTATTGAATCGCTGCCACCGCGATGCCTGAGCGGGTCAGGTCACGCACATTCACATGGTAGCCCTTGCTGCCAATCTTCCAGCCGCCGCCAAAGATCCACAGCACGACCGGGGCTGGCCGCCCGGTCTGCGGCACGTACAGATCCATGCGCAGTTCGTGCCCTCCCGGCGCTGCGAACAGGACATCACGATCAATTATTTCTCCGGCTCGAGGTGGTGCGTAGGCCGCGCAACCGGCAACCCAGAGCACGATGACAAGCCATGTCAGCCGAAATGCTCCGGCAGGCTGGGCGCTGAGTGTGTTCATGCGTGATCGGATACACGCGGGTCATGTGCCGCCGCCATGGGGTGGAAGCCCCAGTGGCGTGTGACAAAGCAGATGCAGAGGCCGCGAGTCGGGTTACACCCCATGGAGATGCGGCGGGATGGCCCTAGCGTGCGGTCTATGGCAAACCACGCAAACAAATACCTCGCCGCAATCTCCCTGTTCGCCCTCGTCCACAGCTTCACCTTGGCCGGAGAGGCGGAGAAAAAAGACGCGGTTCCGCGCAGCAAGGCGGACATGGAGGCAGCCGCGCGTCTCCAGATTTTTCTCGACCGCGCGGAGTTCGCTCCAGGCAAGATCGACGGCCACTACGGTCAGTTCACCGTGAAAGCTTTGGCGCTGTTCCGCCAGTCACGTGGAGAAAAAGCGGCACCGCCTCCGGAAAAGCCTGACACAGCGCCCGATGTGAGTGGAATCGACCTTAGCAGTGTTGATCCGCTCTTCCTGGCCTACACGGTGACTGAAGCCGACCTGAAAAACCTCGGCAAAGTGCCGGATGAGGTGCCAGCGCAGGCGAAGCTCAAGGCGCTGACCTATCAAACCGCCGCCGAGGCCATCGCTGAGAAGTTTCACACCGATGTGGATTTCCTCACGGAACTCAATCCAGGCAAAACCCAGGAGATCAAGGCGGGCGACACACTCAGCGTGCCCAATGTCGAACCCTTCGATCTTGCCATCGTGAAGGATTTGAAGCCCGGCGGCGAACTGGCGGCCAATGATCTCGAAGATGATGACAAGAAGGACGGGGAGACGGCTCCGACCAAGACCGCCGTGAAAATCGACACGCAGACCAGCATGCTGACGGTGCATGAGGATGGAAAGCTCATCGCCGCTTATCCCGTGACGATCGGGTCCGAGCAGACCGAGTCGCCTGTGGGCGACTGGAAAGTGCGCGGTGTGGCCAAGATGCCGAACTTCCGCCACGACAAGTCCATGCTGAAGAAAGGCGAGCGCAGCGATGAGTTTCACATTCTCCCGCCTGGTCCGAACAACCCGGCGGGTGTCATCTGGATCGCGCTGAACAAAAAAGGCATCGGCCTGCACGGCACGAGCGATCCTGACAGCATCGGACGTTCCGCCAGCCATGGCTGCGTGCGGCTGGCGAACTGGGACGTGGTCCGTCTCGCGGGCAAAATCAAAGCCGGCGTGCCGGTGGCGATTCATTGAGGGTCGGGTTTCACCCCATGGCGGATCAAGCATGGGCTTTTTAGCATTGTGACGTGAGCGAGATCATGCCGACGAGCGATTCCACCCCAGCGACATCAACAACACCCGGTCTGCCCGCCACACTGGCCGTGGATGAAGAGCCGCCACCGCAGCGCGTGGAGTTGCACATTCCCTGGCTCACTTTCATCAAGGTGGCCGCCGTGTTGCTGGCCGCGTATGCCGTGTATGTGCTGTGGTCGCTGCTGCTTCTGGTTTTCCTGGCCTTGTTTCTGGCCGTGACACTGCACGCCTTTGTGAACTGGCTGGATGGCAAGGGACTGCGGCATTGGGCCAGCCTGCTGATCGTCATCGGCGGACTCCTGACGGTGATTGGCATCGGCATCGCGCTCATCATTCCCGCCTTGATCGAGCAGGTGGCCGCTTTCAGCAAGAATCTGCCGCAACTGCATGAGGATGCGCTCAACCAGCTCCCCGTGGGCAATGTCATTCGGGAAAGCATCCAGAGCCTGCTGGACAGCGCGAACTGGACGGAGGCCAGCACTTGGTTCGGCCATTTCGTGTCCGCAGGGGGCATCGCGCTCGGCGGGCTCTCGCAGATCGCGCTGCTGTTGGTGATCGCCATTTATTTGCTCATCGACGGGCACAAGACCTATGACTGGTTGCTGGCCTTTTTCTCGCCGTTGAAGCGTGCGAAGCTCCGCCTCACGGCCAATGAGATCTCGCAGGTGATCTTTGGCTATGTCTCCGGGCAGGTCATCACCTCCCTGCTGGTGATGGTGTATTCCTTTATCGTGCTCAGCCTGCTGCATGTGCCTGGAGCACTGATGCTCTCGATCCTGGCGGGCATCTTCGACATCCTGCCGATCCTCGGCTTCTTCATCGCCACAGCGCCAGCCTTTCTGCTGGCGCTGAGCGTGTCACCGCAGACGGCGGGTCTCGTGCTCGGCTTGTACATGCTGTTTCAACTGATCGAGAACTACCTCATCGTGCCCATGATCTACGGGAAGAACCTGCGCGTCTCCACGCTCACCGTGCTGCTCGGCCTGCTGGCCGGCGCGTTGCTCGCGGGCATCCCAGGAGCACTCGCGGCGCTGCCAATCATCGCCTCCTATGCCGCGATCGAGCGCATCTGGCTGAAGCCCTTCCTGCGCGACGGCGTCTCCGAAAAGCATGAGTTGCAAAAAGACCAGCATTTTGGAGAGAAGGACTGACCCCATGTTCAAAACCCTCATTCCGCTCTTCAAAGAGACGTTCCGCCAGTGGGACGCCCACCGCGTGCCAAAGATGGGCGCGGCGCTGTCCTTTTACACCGTCTTCTCGCTGGCGCCGCTGGCCATTCTCGTGCTTTCACTGCTCAGCCTGGCGGTGGAACGCAGCGCCGCCCGCGCGGAGATCGTGGGGCAGTTCAGAAATTTTGTCGGCCACGAGGGCGCGGAAGTGATGGAGATGATCCTCACGAAAACCGGCGCGGAGCAGCACGGCATCCTCGGCACGGTGCTCGGTTTCGTGGTGCTTCTGATCGGCGCCTCGGGCGTGTTTGGAGAGCTGCAGGACTCGCTGAACCAGATCTGGGGCGTCTCCTCGAAGCGCCACCCGGTTTTCATCCTGGTGAAGGAGCGCGTCTTCTCCTTTGCGATGGTGTTCGTCATGGGCTTTCTCATGCTCGTCTCGTTCATGTTCTCCGCCGCCGTCGCGGCGGCTGGAAATTACCTGCATGGCCGTCTTCCCGGCCTGGACGGCCCTTGGGAGTGGGGCAACGCGGTGATCTCGCTGCTGGTGATCGCGCTGCTGTTTGCGCTGATCTTCCGCCTGATCCCGGACACCCGCATCGCCTGGGGAGATGTCTGGCTCGGTGCCTCGATCTCCGCCGGACTGTTTGTGCTGGGAAAATTCGTTCTCGGGTTCTACTTCGGGCGCAGCGCGCTGGCCTCCAGCTACGGCGCGGCGGGATCGCTCATCATCATCCTGGTCTGGGTGTTTTACTCCGCGCAGATCTTGTTCTTTGGCGCGGCCTTCACGCGGGTGTATGCCATGCAATTGGGATCGCACCGGAATGATGAAGCGGCGGTGATCGCAGGCTGAGTCCTCATTCCATGCGTTGGGGTCAACACCCCATGGCAACTGCGGTACATACGGCTGCATGTTCCAACATCATCTGGCGGCCAACCCTGAACAGTCCGCCTGCACGGTCAAAAACGCGCAACGGAACACCGCATCCTGCCTGATATGAAAACAAACAACACATCCCACCTGTTGAACAGCCTGGAAACCGGCCTCCGCACGGACTCTTCACAACTGATCGGACTGGAGAGAAACCTGGTCTCGATGCTGCATCGCTCACGCGTGCTCGGGGCGGAATACGGCTCGCCCGGCGACTGGATTACGAGCTGTCACCAGCAGTGGGACCACATCGAGGACATCCTGCAGCGAATCAGCGGGCGGATGGACGAAATGCATGTCGCCATCACCAGCAGCGACCATGACCGCCTCAACACGGCATGGAATGCCTGCGAAACCATTGAATCCGGAGAGATCGAACTGGCTGGCGAGCTGAGCTCCTTGCGGACACGCGCGATTCAACTGAATGAGGCCGCGAGAAATGATTGGAACATGCTGACGCTCGTGATCGAGTTTCATGTGAATACCATTCATGCCTGTTCCCAAGCCGTGCGGGTCAGACTGGAGCTCCTGAAAGAGAACTCCAGGAATGAAGCTGCTAATGGTGTTCCGAACAGCCTGTCACTGAGCCCTCCCTGCGTCGATGGAACGGATACGGCAACCCAGATGTGGACCTTCGACAAGGCGGCCATTGAGATCGAAGAGGAACAACATCAGGTGCTGGGTTTTGTGGATGATGTGAAAGCCTTGTTCATGTGGATCGAATCACCCGAGGAGCGGGTGAATCAAAAGCGATCCGTGTCAGTGCGGCGTGCATGAGGTGACACGCGGCCCGGCAAACCGGCTTCATGCATTCACGCGTGTTTACGTCGTGCGCCTCAGATTCATGCCGGCTCGATGAAGGCGCATTGAAGCCGGGTTACACCCCATGGTGACTGCGGGGTGACTGCGCGATGATCCTCTACACAAAAGCTTCCGAGGCTGCTGAACAATCGGCGCAACCCACGAAGCACGACCCAAAAAACCAAGTGACTCGTATGAAACTCAAACTCAAATTTATCACCGGCGCTCTCGCCGCATCATGCTTCTGCCTCCATGCACAAGGAGCGCCTGCTGTGGAAATGCCACCTGTTGTCGTGGAAGGAACACGCAAGGCGCCCAAAGCCAATGGAGACCTCTACCGTCAGGTGGAAAGTTCCACGGAACTCATCGGCGTGGAGGTCTGGAACTTCCAGAATGAAAAACTCGGCAAAATCAAAGCCATCACTGCCGATCTCGAAAACGCACGTCTGATCGACGTGGTTGTTGCCTCCGGCGGCGGCTTTTTCGGCGGCGGTGGCAAAATCACAACCATCCCAACCCGCGCGTTCACGCTTGATGCCAACGGAAATGTGATGCGTCTTGATATGAGCAAGGCACGTTTCGATGCTGCATCCAGCTCCAAGACATCTGGGAATGTCCAGACGACCGAGTCCATCCTCGGCCTGCAAATTCATAACACGAAGGGCCAGTATATGGGCAGGGTGGGCAGCCTGATGATGAATTTGAGCCAGGGTCGGATCATTCAGGTCGTGAATGTGACTCAAGCCATGGGCGGCGACGGCAGCCACGTCATTCAGCCAAGTGCGTTGCGCTACAATACAAAGCGCAATGGTCTCGTGCTGGATCAATCCTTTGCGCAACTCAAGGAAGAACCGCGCTTCAAGTGGGTCGGTGCCGATCATAAAGCCTTTCAGCAGGAGTTCGCAAACAACGCGAAAAAAGGCACTGCTGGCAAAGCCATCGCGATGGGCCGGACTCAAAATCTCCGCGATGCGCAGAAAACCAATCGCATCGAACTGGCCATCAAGACCCATTCCAGTCTCTCACACCATGCCAGAAACGTGAAAGTCGTCACACTTAACTCCCAGACCACTCTGCGCGGCCACGTCAACACGGCTGAAGGCAAGCGCAAGATCGGCGTGATCGCCGCGGAGGAAGGCAATGCGGAGAATGTGAGCAATCTCCTTGTCGTGAGGTAATTGTTCGGGCGCTGCTTTGTTTAAACATCAGCCGGAGGTTGGAAACAGCCTCCGGCATGTTATTGGGTTGTCTTGAGGCGCTGGTCGGGATTGCAGACTGAACGCCACCCCCTCCCTTCCAATGACTTTCGAAATCGCTCTTCTGTTCAGCATCGTCGTGACCGCGTTGGCGCTTTTTTGGTGGGATCGCTTCTCGCCGGACATCATCGCGCTGGGCGTGCTGCTCTCACTGGCCCTCACCGGCCTGGTTCCTGCGGACAAGACCTTCGCGGGCTTTGGCAGTGACACGGTGATCATGATCCTCGGGCTGTTGATTCTCACGGCGGCATTGCAGCGCACCGGCATCGCAGATCTGGCGGGCCGGGCGGTGCTGCTGCGCGCGGGGGACAATCCCAACCGTCTGCTGCTGGCGGTGATGATCACCACGGCCTGTCTGAGCGCATTCATGAGCAACACGGCGGCCACGGCGCTGTTCGTGCCGGTGGTGTTCGGCATTGCCAGGAAATCTGGCATCAGTCCCGGCCGGTTGCTCATGCCGCTGGCGTTTTCCTCCATCCTGAGCAGTTCGGTCACGGTCATCTCTACCTCCACCAACCTCGTGGTCAGCGGCATGATGACACGTTATGGCATGCCGCCCATCGGCATGTTCGAACTGGCGGCGGTCGGCGTGCCCATCTCCATCGTTGGGTTGCTCTACATGTACTTCATTGGCCGGCGCATGATTCCGGAGCGCGCCGCGCCGGATGAGCACGCCGAGGAGTTTGCCGCCAGGCCCTACTTGAGCGAGATCGTCATCCAACCCGGCTCCAAACTCGATGGCAAAACGCTCGAAGAGGCCAGGATCGGGCAAACACTGGGTCTCACGGTCATCAGCATCATCCGCGACAAGAACGCCCGCCTTCAGGCGCATGCGCGGACGGTGCTGAAGGCTGGCGACGTGCTGCTGGTGCAGGGCAGCCAGGAGGACATCCTCAAGGTCAAGGACACGGGAGGCATGGAGATCAAAGCCGATGTGAAGCTGTCTGATCCCGAGCTGCTGGACAGCGAGAGCGCGTTGGCGGAGGCCATCGTGCTGCCCGGCTCGCCGCTCATCGGCCGCACGCTCAAAAACCAGCGGTTCAGCGAGCGCTATGATCTGCAGGTGCTGGGCATCAACCAACGCGGCGTGAATGTGGTGCAAAAGATGAGCCTCACGCCCATCAAGCTCGGCGACGTGCTGCTGCTCCAGGGGCGGCGTGAGCGGATCGCCGCATTGGGTGGAGAACGCGCGTTTCACATCCTGGGCCCTCTGGATTCCATGGAGGAAGTGCGTCCGCGCCGTCAGCGTGCGGTGCTGGCGGTCAGTATCTTCGTCGGTGCCATCATGCTGGCCGCGTTCAACGTCACTTCATTGCCAGTGGCGGTCATGCTGGGGGCGTTGCTGGTGTTTGCCACCGGCTGCATCACGCCGGAGGAGGCTTACGGAGCCGTTGAATGGAAGGCCATCATTCTCATCGGCTCCATGCTGACTTTGGGCGCGGCCATGGATCACACGGGTGCTGCTGCTTATCTGGCCGCGCAGATCGTCGCGCTCGTCGGTGGAGCGGGGCCGCTATGGCTGCTCAGCGGGTTTTTTGTGCTCACCGTCTTGCTCACGCAGCCGATGTCGAACCAGGCCGCGGCCATCGTTGTTATTCCCATCGCCATCCAGACCGCGCTGCTGGCGGGGCTGAATCCACGCCCCTTCGCCATCATGATCGCGGTGGCGGCCAGTTGCTCCTATCTCACGCCCTTGGAGCCTTCGTGCCTCATGGTGTATGGGCCGGGGCGTTATCGGTTCTCGGACTTCGTCAAAGTCGGCTCGTTGCTCACGGTGCTGATTTACCTCATCGCCATCATGCTCGTGCCGCTGGTGTGGCCGCTGCGTTAAGACAGCCCGCCTTCAGTCACTGCAGTCAGTGTCCCGACGTGCCATGCACTGATGCAAGTGCCGCACGTCCATGTCACGCGGATGCGCCCGCGACTTGAGTGCCGCCTTTGCAATGGCCGCGTTCTCCGCTTCATGCAGATCATGGCCCTCGACAGAGCAGTGCAGCAGGAAACGCCCTGTGATGAGATGGTGGATGCTGGCCTGGTAGCTCATGTTTTTATCCGGTGAAGCGGAGCCGGGAGGTTTTCGATTTCTCCCGGCGCTGCTGGTTTCGTTGAACTGACGTGTGGATTAATAGCGGCGTTGATCGTAGTAGCGGCCGTCGCGACGATCGTAGTAGCGGTCGTTGCGCTGATCCTGCGCTCCGCCGATGAGGTTTCCGCCCAGGGCGCCGAGACCGGCACCGATGGCGGCCCCTTCGAGGCCACGTCCGCTTTGACTGCCGATGATGCCGCCGACACCCGCGCCGCCGAGAGCGCCGATGACAGTGCCTGTCTGGGCGCGCGGGCTGCTGGAGCAGGAGACCAGTGAGGCCGATGAGACTAACATTGCGATGTAGATTATTTTCATGGCGGACAAATAACCGAAGGCACGGCTCAATCGCCATGGGGTGTTTCCCCCAAAAAGGAACCGTGCTCGACAAAGAACTGATTGTAGAGTCTGCTGAAGACACAGTCGCTACCGAGGCATCGCGGCGGGGCTCGTGATCGAGTCATGAAAAAGCCAGCACCACTCCCAACGCCGAAACGCAAGGTCAAGGCAGCACCGCCTGCGACGAAGAAACCCGAACCGAAAGAGGCTCAATCATGCCCTATCGTCGGCATTGGTGCTTCGGCGGGCGGGTTGGAGGCTTTGGTGCAGTTTCTTCAACACCTGCCGAAGGACAGCGGCATGGCGTTTGTCATCGTGCAACATCTGGACCCGACGCAGAAGGGCATGATGCCCGAGCTGCTGCAACGCGCGACCAGCATGAAGGTGATGCAGGTGAAGGACCGCACCAAGGCGCTGCCTAACTGCGTGTATGTGATCCCACCGAACAGCGACATGTCCGTATTGCGCGGTGTCCTGCACCTGCTGACTCCGGTGGAGTCACGCGGGCTGCGTCTGCCGATCGACTTTTTCTTCCGCTCACTGGCCGAAGATCAGCGGGAAAAGAGTGTGGGCATCATCCTCTCCGGCATGGGCAGCGATGGCACACTGGGGCTGCGCGCCATCAAGGAGAAGGCCGGCATCGTGCTGGTGCAGGACCCGGTCACGGCCAAGTTCGACACCATGCCGCGCAGCGCCATTGAGGCGGGTCTGGCGGACATCGTGGCATCGGCTGAAGAACTGCCTGAAAAGCTCATCGCCTACCGCAAGCATCTGCCGCAGCTTGCCAGCTCAGCGCTGCATCTGGAGGAAAAAGTGCAGAGCGCGCTGGAGAAGATCGTCATTCTGCTGCGCGCGCACAGCGGTCATGATTTCACGCTGTATCGCCGCAGCACCTTGTATCGACGCGTGGAGCGCCGCATGGGCATTCATCAGGTGGGCAAGATCAGCGGCTACGTCCGCTACTTGCAGGAGAATCCGCAGGAGCTGGGCATCCTCTTCAAGGAGCTGCTCATCGGCGTGACCAATTTCTTCCGTGACAAAACCGCCTGGGAGCAACTGGCAGCCAAAGCGCTGCCGCTGCTGCTCAAAGACCGGCCCGCAGGCAGCACGCTGCGCGCCTGGGTGGCTGGTTGCTCGACCGGTGAGGAGGCGTACTCGCTCGCCATGGTCTTCAAGGAGACGCTGAAGCACCTCAAGATCACGGACAACCTTTCGCTGCAAATCTATGCCACCGATCTGGACAAGGACGCCATCGACAAGGCCCGCCTCGGCTTTTTTCCCGAGAACATCGTCGCCGATGTGTCGCCCGCGCGCCTGACGCGCTTTTTCATCAAGGAAGATGGCGGCTACCGCGTGAACAAGGAGATCCGCTCGATGGTGGTCTTTGCGCCGCAGAACCTGATCATGGACCCTCCGTTCACCAAGCTGGACATCCTGTGCTGCCGGAACCTGCTGATCTACCTCACGCCGGAATTGCAGAAGAAATTGTTCCCGCTGTTTCACTACAGCCTGAATCCCGGCGGGGTGCTGTTTCTCGGCAGCGCGGAGAGCATCGGCAACTTCACGCACCTGTTCAGCCCCCTGGCGCTCAAGGAGCGAATTTTTCAACGTGGCGAAACCGCCATGCAGACCAGTCATCTGGACTTCCCTGCCGTGTATGTGCCGGCCCACACGGCCCGCCAGGAGACTCAGGCGCCGACGCGTGTTCCAGCGCCCAGCCTGCAATCACTCGCGGATCAGTTGCTGCAAAAGCGCTTCGCCCCGCCTGCGGTGCTGGTGAACGAGCATGGCGACATCCTCTACATCAGCGGCAGGATCGGCAAGTATCTGGAGCCCGCCGCCGGCAAGGCGAACTGGAACGTCATCGCCATGGCCCACGATGCTTTGCGCAACGAGCTGTCCACCGCACTGCAAAAAGTCATCCGCAAACAAGGCACGATCAACGTCGATGGCATCAAGCTCGGCCCCAAGGCGAACACACATGCCGTGGACATCATGGTGCAGGCCATTGATGAGCCCAAAGAGCTGTTCGGCATGATCCTCATCGTGTTTTCCGACTCCGTCATCCCAGCCGAGACCCATCTCGAGCCTGTGAAAGGCAAGGCCACGGCCGGCCACAACGCCCGTGAACGTGATCTGCAAAACGAACTCAAACACGCGCGTGATGAAGTGCAGGCCGGACGTGAGGAGATGCAGACCTCGCAGGAGGAACTCAAGTCGATGAACGAGGAGCTGCAATCGACCAACGAGGAGCTGCAATCGACCAATGAGGAACTCATGACCTCGAAGGAGGAGATGCAGTCCCTCAATGAAGAGCTGCAAACCGTGAACGCCGAGTTGCAGGCCAAGCTGGACGAGCTGTCCGGCGCAAACAACGACATGAAGAACCTGCTCAACAGCACGGACATCGCCACCGTGTTTTTGGACAACGACCTGCATGTGCGCCGCTTCACCTCGCAGGCCAAGACGATCATCAAGTTCATCGCCACCGATGTGGGCCGCCCGATCACCGACCTCGCCTCCGACCTGCTCTATCCTGCGCTGGTCAAAGACGCCCAGGAGGTGTTGAGCACGCTGGTCTTTTGCGAGCGCGCCATCACCACGCAGGATGGTCGCTGGTTCACCGTTCGCATCATGCCCTACCGCACGGTGGACAATCGCATCGACGGCGTCGTCATCACCTTTGCCGACATCACCGCCGCCAAGAAAGTGGAGGCCGAGCTGCGTGAGCAGCACCGCGACATGACCAAACAGGCGACCGCACAGGGCCTCGCGCTGGACCAAGCTCTCGGAAAACCCAAAGGCCGCGCCAAGGCCACCACCAAACGAAAATCAAAGCCATGAACGCCGATCTACGCCGCCGCGCGGAACGCCAGTTGCGCAAGCTGCCTGGGAAAACAAAGCTGGTGGCAGACCATGCCCAGGCACAACGCACGCTTCAGGAGCTGCAAATCCACCAGATCGAGCTGGAGCTGCAAAACGAAGAGCTCAAGCTGACCAAGGCCGAGGTGGACGCGGGTTTGGAGAAGTACACCGACCTCTATGACTTCGCTCCCGTCGGTTATTTCACCCTGAGCACGGACGGCACCATCCAGCAGGTCAATCTCACCGGCACCAGCATGATCGGAGTGCAGCGTTCCCGGCTCGTGGGCCAGCGTTTTGGCCTGTTGCTGGCCCCTGCGCAGCGTGCCGTCTTCAATGCCTTCCTCAAACAGGTCTTTGACAGCGATTCCCGGCACTCGGCTGATTTTGAGCTGCTGCGCCCGAACAAGCCGACGCTGAGCGTGAACATCGAGGCCAGACGGCAGGTCAACGGCGTGGAATGTCATGCCGTGGTCGTCGATGTCACGAAACGCAGGCAGGCGGAGGAAATCATGCGTCGCAATGAAGCGCTCTTCTCCGCGCTGCTCTCTCAGGCCCCCTTCGGCGTCTATGTGGTGGATGAGCAGCTTCGTCTGATCCAGGTCAATCCCCATGGGATGCTCATCTTCAAAAATGTGCATCCTTTGATTGGCCAGGGCTTCTCTGAAATCGTCCATTTCCTCTGGCCCAAGCAGATTGCGGATCAAATCGTGAAACGCTTTCAGCACACGCTGAAGACCGGGGAGTCGTATCAGTCGCCCGAGTTTGTCGAGCGGCGCAAGGACACCCGTGTGGAGGAGGCCTATGAATGGCAGATCCAGCGCGTCACCCTGCCCTCCGGCGACCACCGCGTGGTCTGCTTCTTCAACGACATCACCGAGCGCAAACGCGCCGAGGAGAACCAGCGCCGCGTCGAGGTGCTGGCCGCATCGAACGCGACGCTCAAGAAGGAAATCGTCCGCCGTCAGGCCGTGGAGGCCGCCCTGATGAAAAGCGAGCAACTGGCGCAGGAGCTGCTGCAGCAATCGCGTGAGTTGCAGAAAAAACTGCGCCAGTCGTCCCATCAGACCGTCCTCGCGCTGGAAAACCAGCGCAAGGAGATCAGCCATGAGCTGCATGACAAAATCAGCCAGGTCTTGATCGGCATCAATGTGCGGCTCGCCGTCTTCACCCGCACGGTGGGGATCGATCCACGCACCATCGCACCGGTGCGCGAACTGGTGGAAAAATCCGTGGGCATCATTCACGATTACGCCCGCGAGCTGCGCCCCGCGATGCTCGACGAACTCGGCCTCATCCCCGCCATCCGCACCTACATCGATGAAATCCCGAAGCGCAAAGGCTGCCAGATTCACTTCACGGCCTCTGCCTCTGCCTCTGCCTCTGCCTCTGCCTCTGCCTCTGCCGAAGCCCTCGACAATGACAAACGCACCGCCCTCTATCGCGTGGCACAGGAAGCGCTCATCAACGTGGCCAAGCATGCGCATGCGCACGTCGTGAAAGTCAGCCTGCAAAAAGTCCGTGGCAATGTGCTCCTCGAAATCGCCGACGACGGCAAATCATTCGAGGTGGACCGCCTGTCCTCCGCCCAATGGAGCCGCCGCCTCGGCCTCACCGGCATGCGTGAGCGCGTGGAAATGGTCGGCGGCCGCTTCAGCGTTGAATCCTCGCCCGGCAAGGGAACCACGATCCATGCCGAGGTTCCCATTGGCAAAGATAGGAAGAGTGTCCCCACTGCCCGCATGGGGCGGGTTAAGCCCCATACCCGCACTCACTCCAAGGCCGTATAACATTGATGGAAGCGTGTCCGACACCCTTTCCGAAAAATTTATGAATCCTATCACCGTCCTGCTGGCTGAAGACCACCAGATTGTCCGCGCGGGGCTGCGCACCATGTTGGGAGGCAGCCCCGATTTCAAGGTCATCGGTGAGGCCGAGAATGGTCTCCAGGCCGTGGCCATGGCCGCTAGTCTCTGCCCTGACGTGGTGGTCATGGACATCTCCATGCCGTTGCTGGACGGCATCGAGGCCACGCGGCAAATTCTCCAGCACTCAGCCGCCGCCAAGGTGCTCGTGCTCACCTGTCATCCCGACAGCAGCTTTATCGAGCAGGCGAGGGCGGCGGGCGCGGCGGGCTACCTGACCAAAGACACCGCCACGGTGCTGCCCGATGCCATCCGTGGGATCTGCCGTGGCGCCCCCTTCTTCAGTCCTGGCCACTCGCCCCTGAAGATCTCATGAGCCGGTTAGAGATCGGCTGATGATGATTTTAATCTGCGACGACTTCTTCGCCTCCTGCTTCTCTTACTCATACTCATACTCTTGCTCATACTCAATCGTGCGGTTCCATGCCTGCGCTTTGAGTATGAGTATGAGTATGAGTATGAGTATGAGGGAAGAAGCCAATCTTGATTTAATCAGCGTCTCCTAGCTCGCTGGCGTCCCCACACTGGCGTCATAACGCAGCGGCAGCACGACGCGGAAGGTCGAGCCTTTGCCGGGGCTGGTTTCCAGCTCGAGGCTGGCATCCAGCAGTTCACACAAGCGCTTCACGATGGAGAGACCGACGCCTTCTCCGGGCAGTTGACTGGCCGGGAGAGTCGTTGACTGGGCGGGCACGGTCGGCGCAGTGGCCAGATCACACGCCGTGCGGTCCATGGCATGAATATCCTCCACCGCGTGGGCGGTTTGCGTGGCTTCATAAAGCTGGCGTGCCAGCGGTGCGCCGGGGCCTGCGTCCAGTCCGGGGCCGGTATCCTGCACGCAGAACATCCATTCCGGAGTGTCCTGGCTTGTTCCGGCACACCAAATGACTGTGACACCGCCGCTCTGCGTGTATTTCAGGGCGTTGAGCAGCAGGTTTTGCAGGATGCGCTGCACTTTGGCCCGGTCCCCATGCACTTGCAGCGATTCCGGGCCTGACATCTTCAAATACAAGCCGCGTGCCTCGGCCAGCGCCAGGGAGGTTTCGCAGAAATCGGTCAGCAGAACGCTCGCATCAAAGGCGGCGACCTTGCGGTGCTCCAGCCCGGCATCCAGCCGCGCCAGGCTCATCAGATCATTGAGCATGTCATGCAGGGATGACACGCCCCGCTGCAGCAGATGGGAGAATTCCTGCCGCTGCGATTCGGAGACCTCCCGGCCGTCCAGCACCGAACTCGCGACGGTCACCACGCTCATGCTGCCCTTCAAATCATGCGCAGCCTCGCGCCATGCCGAGGTGCGTGCCCGGTCGAGATCGCTCAGCGTGGTCAATGCCTGCTCCAGCTCACGGACGTGGCCGCTGGCCTCCGCCTGATGCAGCCGCCAGTATTGCGTGGCGCTGTCACTGATGCCATCCCAGCACAATTGCGCCCACGCCCGCCGTGCCGCCGGCATGACCGCAGGCTCCAACGCGGGATGCTCCAGCGCATACGCCTCCAGCTCCTCCATAACCGCCATTTGCAGGTGGCCCCACTCCCGGGTCAGTTCGCGCAACTGGTAGCCTTGCTGCCAGCGCTGCAAGCCGTGCTCGGTGACCTGTTCTTTTTCATTCTGCTGCGCGCTGGCGCTTTCCCCGCCGGGCCAGGCACGCAGCCGGAGGGCGAAGGCATCAAGCACGCCTGGAATGTGATCGTTGAACTGCATGCGCGTCAACGAGGAGGCGATGGTGAGTTCCACGGCGTTCTCCGTGGCCTTGCGCCAGTTTTGCAGGATGGCCTCACGCCGCTCACCCAGGTGTGCCGCCAGCACGCTCAACTGCGCGCGAGCTTGCTTGGTCGCCTTCAGTCTGTGTGGCATTTGGCTTTCCCCAGTGAGAGCCGGTCTTGCAGGCTCAGTTGCGACCCCAAGCATTCCTCGGCGGCATTGAGGTGGTCGGCGCGGCGACTGTTGACGTTGTCAGGCCGGGCTTCAGCTTTGGGTGTCATGAAGAAGATGCGTGGGAGGATTCATGGTGGATTTGCAGCGGCATCTTCGTTAAACCGGTGTCTGCCGTCGATGGGGTCAAACCCTACCCCATCGCAGTCCATGTCCGGCTCTGCAACCGTGCATACAGCTTCATGAGCGCCGTGCATGTCCAGTGTCATCATTGAAAACGAATGATCCCGTGCCCTTGCGGGCACGGGATCGAAAGCACGACTGAGTGGTGCGAAAAGACGGGCTCTATTTCGTCCGCACGACGAGCACGCGGCGGTCCTGCTGCATCTCGGCTTCATTGCCCTGAGGATACATGGGGAAGCTTTCGCCGTAGCCATGAGCGCTCAGCACGCTGGGTGGCACGCCATAGCGCTGGGTGAGCTCGTCATACACACGCTGGGCACGCGAGGCTGACAACGACACGTTGAATTCGTCCGTGCCGTCCGTGCTCGTGTGGCCTTCGATGTCAAACACGGTGCCGACCTCGGTCTTGCTGATTGCCAGAATCACGCCGGCCACCTGTTCCAGTGCGTTGCGTGACTCCTGGTCGAGCAGTTCGGACGTTTCCTTCACAAACAGCACCGGGAGCGTCACGTAGGGCAGCTCGCGGCTCTGGCCCTGGTCTTCCACCAGCACCACGCTGCGCTCTGAATTGTACACACGACGTGCGCGGCCGGGGGTGTCCACGACGGTCGTGGTCTTGGTGGTCTTCACCGCCGTCTGCGGGGCGGGGGTGGGCGTCACGATCACCACCTTGGGAGGCAGTGACAGTTGGCGCTGGATGACCACGGGATCCAAAGTGCGGACGACGATGGAGGGTTGCTGCACCACGACGGCGGAAGGTTGCTGCACCACGACGACACCTGCCGGCGCCGGAGTGGGAGTGACGACAGTGACCTGGGCATGCAGGGGAACCTGCACCAGGCAGAAGGCAGAAAATAGGAACGATGATGTCTTCATGAGTTGATGGATGTATTGGGTTTTGGTTTGCAACGCCATGTCTCGCCGGTTCCCCACCGCGTTGCCATGGGGTGAAACCCGACCCCGCCCACGTGGTGGCTTTCGTGAGTGTCTGGACGGTGGGGTTACACCCCATGGTGAAGGCATGCGCCCCGGCGCATTTTGCTGTCTATGAATCACGAACCGCCAGCACCTCCTGTAGATTTTTCCATCCGGCGCACGCTGGATGATCTCAAAGAATTCGCACGCCGCGAGCCAGCCCAGACATTCGCCGCCGCCATCGGCATCGGTCTGCTCATCAATCTGCTGCCATCAAGAATGGTCACTGGCACGGTCGCCATTGTGGGCGCCGCGCTCGTGCGCCCCGTCCTGCTCTCACTCGGCGTCACCAAGGCCATGGAACTCTGCTGCCAGAAACCCTCCACCCCACCCCAACCATGAACATTCCCACCCTGCCCGATCTCGCCGCTGATACCCATGCCATCGTGGATCCCGCGCTCTCCGCATGCACCAAATCCGCCGCCCAGGCCGAGAAATACATCCGCCAGCATCCAGGCGGCACGCTGCTCGTGGCGGCAGGTCTTGGCATCCTCGCCGTGCTTCTCGCCCGCGCTTTGACTCCAGCGCCACCACGGAACCGCGCCATGCTCCTGCTCGAGGACATCCAGGAACGCCTTTCCAGTCTTGCCGAAGACGGCGCGCACGCGGTGGGCAAAGGCATGGACAGCCTCGGAGATCTCCATCTCGACCGCTCGTTCGACAAACTGAGCCGCAAAGTCAAAAGCCTGTTCCATTGAAAACCCCTCATCAAGAAACCAACACACACCTCCCATCCATTTTATGAAAACACACTCCACTCCACCGCCCCCCATGCTGCTTGCCGCAGCGCTGGCCGTTGTCAGCCTTCTGGCACTCGCTCCCATCTCCCAAGCCAAGGACCAGAAGGGCGGAAAGGGCAACTCAGGCAACAAAGGCAACTCCGGCGACAAGGGCAACCAAGGCAACTCAGCCAGCAAAGGCAATTCAGGCAACCAGGGCAACCAAGGCAATAATGGCGTGAACGTTCCTGCCTTCGGATTTCCAGGGAACAAATTCAAGGATAAGGCCCATCCGGTTTACCTCACGCACCCTGGCTCCAAATTCAAGCTGTCGAAGGGAGATGGCTATGCCGGCCCGGGCTACTATTACGGGCCGCCCAATTCGCCGTATTACTATCAGCGCCCTGACGTCCGCTACTTTGCCAACCATCGCGACATCCCGCGGGATTTTTACAACCAGGACGCCTATCGCATGAATTCCGATGATGCCCGGGTGCAGCAGGCGCTCGCCCGTCTGGGCTACTATCAGGGTTCCGTTGATGGCCGGTTTGGCCCTCAATCTTTGCGTGCGATGAACAGCTACCAGCAATCACAGGGCCAGCAGATCACCAACGCCATCAGCGCCGTGCTGCTCCGTTCGCTGGGTCTGCAATAACACACACCCCGCTCGCATGACCGGCCACCAACGATTCCACCAGGAACCTTTCCACCGTGAAAAACCATCTCATCCTCGCTGTCCTGCCGGTGCTCCTTGCCGCCTGCGGCAAGAGTGCCGTCGTCACGACGACTGAGCAGGTGGCCGTGAAAACCGTCGTGGTCGCCAAGCCGTCAGCCCGCAAGGAAAAGAAGATGGAGAACCTGACCATCATCGTCTATCCGCCCGGGACCCGGGGCACCGCCAGTCATCCGATACCACCGCTACCATCGGCCCATCTGACGAGGTCACCGGCAAAACAACAGTGATGATCTGACCAAGAACATCCTGACAGCGGTCTGGCGAAAGTCAGACCGCTGTTTTGCTTTGAGCACGCTGCATGGAGCCCTCTCCTTGGCGGTCAATCGTGGATGCACGAACGTAGGGTTACACCCCATGGTGAAAGGTTCGCGTGGTCCCTAGTGTCCGGGCCATGAAAAGCACCATCCACCAATCATTCAGCTCGCTCCTGTTCATCGCTGCGCTCGCCACCGCGAGCGTCACGTTCGCACAGAACATCGAGGCCACCGCCACCAGCACCACCTCGGAGGGAACCGTCAGCGAGTTTGGTCCTCAGGGCATCATCATCAAAACCGCCGCAGGCACCCAGCCCGTGCGCTACATCTCCAACGAGACCACCAACTTTGTGGATGAGAATGGCAATCCCGTCGCCGCCAAGCTCGTGACCTCGGGACTTCCTGTCACCGTTTATTACACCAAGGTGGGAGACACACTGATCGCCTCCAAGATCATGGTGCGCAGAGCCGCCGTCGCCCCGGCAACAGTCATCACCGTTCCGGCGACAGTGGTTCCCGCTTCGGTGACAGTGGTCCCCACCCCGGTGACCACCCAGATCGAGACCACCCAGGCGGTGACCATGTCCGCCGGCACCATCAGCGAGTTCGGGCCGGAGCAGATCATCATTCAAACGGAATCGTCCCCCACCCCGCTGCCCTACACCTACAGCAAGACCACCACCTATGTGGATGAAAGCGGCGCCCCCGTCTCCATCCAGACCGTGAAGTCCGGCCTCCCGGTCACTGTGTACTACACCAAGGTTGGAAACACGCTCGTCGCCAACAAGGTCATCGTGAGAAAAGCCCCGCTCGTCGAGGAAAAGAAGACGACGACCACCACGATCATCAACAATTAATTCTGTCAACAGCCGCCCCCGTTCCATCACCATCCAATACATCATGAAAACATCCATCATCCTCGCCGCCGTCTGCGCTCTCCTTGCTTCCTGCGACGCGCGCGTCACCCACAATCCGCCTGCGGAAAAAGTCATCGAGAAGAACACCACCATCGTCACCCCGCCGGCCGCGACACCTCCCAAGGTGGAAAACAAAACCATCATCGTCACTCCGCCCGCATCTTCGACCACCGAAGAAAAGAAGACCACGACGACCACCACCGAAACAAAAAGATAACCCCCGCCCATCCACACCATGAACATGTACAAACTGCTCCTCTCCTGCCTCGCCTCCGCCTGCCTTCTGTCCCTCTCCAGTTGCGAGACCTACGACGACGATGATGATGACGACCACCGCCACATGGGCGGCAGCACCACCACGACCACGACCGAAGAAACCACGGTGAGCTCACCCTACAACCGCGCACCGCTCTCCACCACCGTGGAGACCCAGACCACCCGGTCTGCTTACTAGACTGCGGCCCTGCATCATTCACACGCAAGCGGTCGGGCGAACGCCCGGCCGCTTTTCGTTGGCTGCGTCCTTGATGACGCGCCGCGCGGTAGGGTTACACCCCATGGCGACCGCACGCGCCGCGGCAGAGAGTGAGTCCTATGACAACACTCGAAATCAAAGGCGACTGGAACATCATCAAGGGCAACCTCAAACAGAAGTGGGCCACGCTCACCGATGACGATCTCCAGTATCTCGACGGCAAACAGGATGAACTGCTCGGCCGCATTCAGAAACGCACCGGCGAAACCCGCGAGGCCGTGGAAGACGCCATCAAAGAATATCGCGCCGCCCAGGCCGCTTAATCCACGTCAGTTAAAACCAGATACACACTCCCATGAAAACATCATCCATCCATCGCACCCTGCTGCTCCTGGCAGCCTCACTCGTCGTCGTCAGCGTCACCAGTTGCCGCACTTTCCGAGGCTTCGGCCGGGATGTCCAGCATGTCGGCGGCCACATCGAGCGCGCGGCTAATTAAGCGCTGCTCACGCAGACTTGAAGCGTTGCTGTCCAGGCCCACCGGCCCGGCAGCAGCGCTTTTTCATGTCTGAAAAGGCCGCTGGTTCACCGCTTTGACCGTGACCTGCATGTTCTGCATCGTGAAGTTGCCAAACATCGTCGCCAGCGCCACATCCGCCGCATCGCGGCCATACGCCACCACGATGCGGTTGCCGCGTGTCACGTCCTCCGTGGCATCAAAGGTGAACCAGCGGCCGCCGATGAAGGCCTCGAACCAGGCGTGCAGATCCATCGGGCGGAGTTCATGCAGGAAGCCCACCACCATGCGCGCGGGCACGCTGATGGCACGGCACAGCGCGATGCCCAGATGCGCAAAGTCACGGCACACACCGCGCCGCGTGTTCAGAGTTTCCAGCGCGGTGGTGAAGCTGTTGCTGGAGCCGGACTCGTAGCGGACGTTGTGATGAATCCAGGTGCGAATCCGCGCCACCTGCAGGTAGTTCGGCGGCGCATCCCCGACGACGGAGCCCGCCAGCACGGACAGCTCGTCAGACTGGCAGTAACGGCTTGGCAGCAGGTAATGCAGCAGTTCGGTCGGCAGATGCTGAACCAGAGTCAGCGGGGCCATCAGGTCCGCGTCCACGAAGTCTGCCACCTGGGCGCGATACTGGACGGAAAGATGAAAATCACCGGCAGGCATGACGAGCCTCTGGCACAGATTGCCATACACATCGGTGTACTCCACCACCGGCACCTGGGGCTGGAGCTGGAACTCCTCCCGCATGATCCACTGCGCCCAGCCGCTGCGCGGACGCAGCATGAAAATGGCCGGCACCTCCTCCGTCGTGTGGTAGTCAAGCTGGCAGGTGGCATCAAGAATCATGGTGAGGTGCGGGGTACGTGGCACCTGACATCATGCCATGACCTCACTTCGTTCGTGGCCGCAGATGAGCAACCAGAATCGCCCCCGTGAGGCAGGTTGCCAGCCTGCTTGCCGGAGCGGTATTTTTTTCAGCGCTCGACTGCCCGCGCCGCGCTACTACGGGGACACTCCTTGGCATGCCAGCGCACAGCTCTTCGTTGCTGGCACGCAGCATCCATGTGCCATCACTCAACGCCCATGTGCTGACGGCCCAAAAAAGAGGCGCGAAGTTTATGCAACTTCGCGCCTGATGGTCCTGTCGTCGTGCTTCGGTATAAAAACGGAAGATTGCTTCTGGGACCACGGATGAATCGCAGGACACCGTGGAAGCGGATGCATGAAGCGAAATTTATTTCAGCGGTCATCCCAGCGCGCATGCCAGATGACTTTGCAACGGCCGGAATAGCTCCCGCCAGGGCCCAACGCCTCCGGCATGGCTATCTCATGGCCGAAGCGGTCGCTGGAGGTGGGGGTGGGGACGGTTCCGTCCAGGGCCTCGGGATTGCAGCGGAACTTGGCCAGCTTGATGAGCGCCTGGTCGGCGGTCTTTTCCTCGTCGAGCAGCTCCTCGATCAAACGGGCGGTCTCCTTGCTGCCGAGCAGCAGGGCCCACTCACGCAGGCAGCCGTAGGAGGCGATCTCCTGATGCTCGATCTTCTGCGCGCAGGCGATGAGGGCGGCATTGAGCGCGGCGGTGATGCCGCAGTCCGCTGCGCGGACCTCCACGCCGTGCGCTACCCTGCGGACAAGCTCGCCGAACTCTACTTCCGGCGCTGGAGCATCGAGTTGTTTTACCGGGACATCAAAACCACGATGTGCATGGAGGCCATGCGCACCAAGACACCGGAGATCATCGAGAAGGAACTGCACATGCACGCGCTGGCCTACAACTGCATCCGCGCCCTGATCCTGGAGGGTGCCAGCACGCATCAGCAGGAGCTTGGGCGCATCAGCTTCAAAGGCGCGGTGGGCTTGCTTCGGCAGTGGCTGCCGCACGCCGCGCACATCCATGAGCAGCCACGCAAACTAACTCACTGGCAGGCGCAACTGCTGGAGGCCATTTCCAGCATTCAGAACCCGCTGCGCCCGGGACGACGAGAACCACGGGCCACGAAACGCCGCCCTAAAAGCTACCAATTACTCACCCGTCCCCGCCATCAGTTCCATGAAATCCAACACCGTGACCACTACCGTGCCACTGCTTAACTGAGTACCATTCATGCCTGGCATTCTGTACCTAAGGTGTTACGCGGCCATCAGGGCCGGGCCGCCGTGCCTCATGCGGCTGCGGAATTCCGTGGGGGATTCATCGGTGATGCGGCGGAAGCTGCGGTTGAAATGGGACAGGCTCTGGAAGCCCACGTCGTAGGCCACTTCTATGATGCGGGCGGCGGGCTTCATGAGCATGCGCTTGGCCTTTTCCACGCGGGCGCGGTTCACGAAATCCGTGAAGGTCAGGCCCGTGGCGCCCTTGAAGACCTTGCAGAAGTGGAAGGGGCTCACGTTCACCGCGCTGGACACGGCTTCGAGGGACATCTGCTCGGCCAGGTGGGCGTGGATGAAGGTCTTACCATTGCGCACGGCTTCGGGCTCATTTGTGGCAGTGGCAAACAGCATGCGGTGAGCGCTGTCTCCCAACAGGAGGGCAAAGGACTGCAGGATGGCCACGGCGGCCTCATAGCTTGCGGGTTCCATGACGGGCACGTGTTCGAAGTGCACCTTGGCAGCGCGGATTTCTGCAGCGGAGCAATTGTCATCCAAGAGCGCCTTGGCCACCGGGGCGAAGTTTTTGGCATTGGCAGGCTCGAGGCGCACGGCACCGGTGAGCATGATGGCGATGGTGTGTTTTCCCACACGCACCGGCACCTGGGTTTCCAACACCCCGGTGATTCCCTTGCGGGTCACGGTGCTTTCGATGTGTGAGTCATCCTTGGTGGCTTCCAGACTCAGCGGCAGGCGGGCCAGCGTGTGGAAGGCCTTCTGGTAGTGCTGGAACAGTTCGCTCTCAGCAAGGTTCAGAATGAAACGTTGGCGGGGACTGGTGTGGGAGGTGTTCATAGCGCGTTCGTGGTTTGAGTTCACAGGAGCTATGATGAGCGTGCATCACCGTTTGCCCAATGGGGCCTTCACCCCAACTATCTCATGACCGAAGCGGTCACTGGAGGAGGGGACGTCGGGGACGGTTTCGTCGAGGGCCTCGGGGTTGCAGCGGAACTTGGCCAGCTTGATGAGCGCCTGATTGGCGGTCTTTTCCTGGTCGAGCAGCTCCTCGATCAAACCGGCGGTCTCCTTGCTGCCGAGCAGCACGGCCCACTCACGCAGGCAGCCGTAGGAGGCGATCTCCTGATGCTCGATCTTCTGCGCACAGGCGATGAGGGCGGCATTGAGCGCGGGGGAGTCCCGGCAGCGGGCGGTGGTCTCGTCACAGTCGCGCAACAGCGCGGCGGTGATGCCGCAGTCCGCTCCGCGGACCTCCACGCCGAGCGCCTCGAAGACGCGCTCGAGCTTGCCGACATGGCTTTCCGTCTCGCTGTGGTGGGTGAGGAGAAGCTGCTGCAAATCTGCGCAGGTGGCGGCCCGTGCCATCGCGGAGAGGCCGGCCACCTGCTGTATCTCAGAGTCGTAGCGGCTGGCAAGCCCGCTGAGAAAGACCTGCGTCAGAGGGCTCATGACTTACCGGCTCAGGAACGAGCGTGAGTAACGGCTGTCATCTCTCGATGATCCATCCCGATCATCCCGATCATACCGGGAGTCGCGATCATCCCGGTCATCGCGATCATTCCGATCATCCCTGTCCCGATGATCTTGATACCGCGGGTCCTGACGTTGCTGGGAGCCGGAGCCTGCGTGGTGCTGATGCGTGCCGCCGTAGAGATACTGGCCGTTTTGATAGTACCGGCTGGTGTAGGTCCGGCCCTGGTAGGTGTAGCGGCCGGTTTGATAGTTCCCGCCGGAGTAGTAGCGGCCGTTGTAGTAGTAGGCGTTGCCGGAGTAGTTGGGTGGCAGGGTGGTGTAATAGCCGCGCCCGCCGCCGTAGGATGAGCCGCCGTAGGACGCGCCACCGCCATAGGATGAGCGTTGGCCGCCATAAGAGCCGGTATCGACACAGGAGGTGATGGTGGCTGCGAGCAGCAGGGGAAGGACGAACAAGGACGGGCGGGATTTCATGGTGGTGATGATCGGTGGGGGACTGGCGGTGGGTTTCATGGCCGGGATGCTAAGCGAGGCACCCTGACGCGCGCCATGGGGTGAACACCTCTAATTGGACGACGCTGGTCCAAGCCGTCCATCACGCGTGGCATCTGCCCGGTGCGCGTGCTGAAGGGCAATGGCGGAACGCGCTCCTGCAGCACCACGAACTGCGCCTGGAGGGCCACCCACACGACCACCTCGGCCCATCGCGCATCACAGGTGTCATACACACTCACGACGAACTCCCCCAGCGTGAGCGGGCCTGTCTTGGAATCAGCGTTCATGGCCTGAGCATGGGAGAAAGCGAACCGTGGGCACCATGGGGTGTTCACCCCATGGCCATGGCCGGAGGATTTCGACTCAGGCGAAATCCAGCACGCCACCTGGTGTTTTCGAGCGCATTCGCGCTCAAGTCATTCAACACCGGATCACGAAAGAGGCGAGTGCCAGCATGACGTGAGATTTCATGTTTGCGCTGGCGTCGCTCGAAAGTTCGAGGCGGGTGCTGTGGCAGGCAGGATCTCCCCGCCTTCATTCTCCCAGCTTTCGGTGGAGCGTTGCTGCATGGATTCAGTCTCTGCGAAACGCCTTTGGATGGCTGTCTGGCCGGGTTGTGTGGCTTCGGATCGAGCGCGCCATGTGCCCAGAAGCTCGATGGTGATCGTGAGGGTGACCGGGCCCAAAATGAGACCTGCGGTTCCGAAGAGCATCAAACCGCCAACGACGGAGATGAAGGCGAGAACGGTGTGAAGTTTGAGCTGTTTCCCGACAAGCGCCGGGCGCAGCAGATTGTCGATGGTGCCGACAACGAGCATGCCCCAGACAGCAAGGATGACGGCGTTCCCCCAGCTGCCTTCGAGGGCAAGAAAAGCCACCGCAGGAATCCAGACGACAAATGCGCCGAGCACTGGAATGACAGCCAGGATGGCCATCACGACGCCCCAGAGCAGCGGTGCGGGCAGCCCCAGCCACCAGAACATCAAGCCGCCCAAAAGCCCTTGGATGGCAGAAACCGCCAGCGTTCCATAAACGGTGGCGTTGATGGTGCCGCTGATGCGGTCGAACATCTGTTCCATCTCTGATTTTGAGAGTGTCGAGAGGTAGCGGAGCGAGTGCAGGGCGGCGCGGCGGTCACGGAGGAAAAAGAACAGCAGATAAAAGATGATGCAGAAATTGACCGCCTGGAACACGGAGCCTGTGACGATGGAGCCCGCGGTGGTGCTCAGCCATGCGGTGAGCGTTTTCACGCTGCCTTGAAGATCCAGATCCTGTTCGATTTTGTCTGCGATGGGCGCCAGACGCGGCTGTGCCTCAATGGCGCGCCGCCACTCGCCTGAGCTGACTTTGGTTTCGATGAGTTGCGCGCCTTTCACGGCCTGCACGACCAATTTCTGGCCCACAAAGACCGCCGGGACGACGACGATCAAGGCGATCACCGTGACGGCAATCATCGCGGCAAGCCCTGAATGAGCGAGCTTCGACTCCAGCCACTTCTGGAACGGTGCGAATAACACGGCCAGTGCCAGCGCCCAGGCGAGAGCGGGCAGAAATGGCGCGGCGAGCAAGAAGCAAAGGTAAATCCCGAGGGCCGTGGCCGCCATGAGCAAGAGTGTCTGGACATGACTCCTTGTTCCCCAGTCGTTCGCGGCCGGGTCAATCCCGGGCTTCGTCAATGGAAGCATGGCTTTACTCCTTCGCCCGCTTGTTGATGACCGAGGCGAGGCGTTGCTCGAGGTCAGCCTCATCGTTGCCGGCCCCGACGAGTTGTTCTGAGATGCTTTCCTCACTCACGGCAGGTTTCACTTCCATACGATGGCCGCCTGCTTCCGCTGTTTCGTCCAAGATGGCGATGCGGGCGTTTTCCGGGCTGGTTTCAAGGGCGATTTTTTGAGCGGTGGTGATGGCGGCGGCCTCAAGCACCAGTTCATTGAGATCGTCCGTGTTCAACGGGTCCGTCAGCTTGTCTTGGATTGGGTTCATAAGTCCTCACAGCCTGCATGGGGTCCACGCAGGCAACCATGGGGTTTTCACCCCAGGAATGGCGGTGGGCTTATGGCGGGTCTTCCAAACGTGCCGTGTCCTGCCTGGCCTTGTCACGGATGATCTTGTGCAGGGCCGCGTGTTCCGCACCCGTGGCTTTTTCAGCCTGCTGCTGAAGTTCCTCCAGCTCCTTGGTTTTGACGGGGAGCTGCGCAAACGTCTCGAGATCTTTGCCGAGTTTCTTCTCGGCTTCGGGCGGTGTGGGTTTCATGCTTTTCAGTCCTCGACGGCGAATCCGACTTTAATAGTCACCTGCCAGTGCTGCACCTTGCCCTTGTCAATGCTGCCGCGTGTTTCAGTCACCTGAAACCAACTGAGGTTCTTGATGGTCTTGTGGGCACGCTTGAGCGCTTTGTTGACGGCATCTTCGATGGAAGCAGCCGAAGTGCCGGTGAGTTCGATGAGTTTATAGACGTGGTCTTTCATGGGTCTGGACTCAAAGGCGGTCGCGGCGCTTGTGCGATGGGGTGTTCTCCTACCCTGGAGTGATGAGCAGCGGTGGCGGCTTACGCTCATAGAATTGACCAGGCCGCCTGACGAGCACCCGCGCTGTGCGTTTTCCAGGGTGATGAAAGCTGCAAGCCGAGGGGCAGTCATAAGGCGGTAGGGTTACACCCCATCGCGGATGCGCGGCGCTGCCCCTAGCGTGGAGCCTATGAAATCCATGTCCCCGTGCCAGGCCCCAACCACCCGCCGCCGCAGCCTGCCGGCATCTCCTATGGCTCTCACACTGGTGCTTTCCGCCTTCCTGTTGGCTCCTCTGAACGCCACCGAGACGGACGACCGGATCGTCTCCGCCGCCCAGAACTCCTACGTCTTCAAAACCTTCCTCAGCGATGATGCGATCAAGACTGAGTCCAAGGATGGCGCGGTGACCTTGAGCGGAACCGTCCGTGAGGATTCGCACAAACAGATCGCGCAAGAGACCGTCTCAGGCCTGCCGGGCGTCACGAGCGTGAGCAACATGATTGAGGTCAAAGACAGCCCGCCGGTGCAATCCGACACGTGGCTCTACCTGAAGGTGAAAGGCGCGCTCGCCTATCACAGCAGCGTGAGCGCTTACAACACCAAGGTGGATCTGAAACAAGGCGTGGTGACGCTCACGGGCGAGGCCGCCAGCGAAGCCCAGAAAGATCTGGCCACCGAATACGCCAGGGATGTCGATGGCGTCAAAGACGTGAAGAATGAGATGACGGTGGTGGCGAACAAACCGACCGCCACGGCAGCTTTGGTCACCATGATCGATGACGCCTCCATCACCGCCCAGGTGCGCATGGCGCTGCTCACGCATCGTTCCACGAGCGCTTTCAAAACCACCGTCACCACCACCGTGGGCATCGTCACCGTGGGTGGAGCGGCCAAGAACGCCGCTGAAAAAGAACTGGTCACCAAGCTCGTCACCGACATCAACGGCGTGAAAAGCGTCGTGAACAACATGGTCGTCGAGCTGGCCGCCGCCGCGAACTAACACCCCTCAAAACGAAAGAATCCATCCCCATGCTCCAGACCATCGCTGTCATTCTCATCATCCTGTGGCTCCTCGGTCTCGTGACCAGCTACACCGTCGGCGGCTTCATCCACATCCTGCTCGTGGTGGCCATCATCATCATCCTGCTGCGCGTCATTCAGGGCCGCCGCGTCCTTTGATGTGCGGCGCGCCTGCCCCATTACCCCCATGAAACTGCTTCTGTCCTGTTTTGCGGCCGCGATTTTTCTCGGCGCTGCCCTTCCTTCCGCCGGAGCCCGTGATTCGGCCTCGATGGATTTCTTCTATGACAATCTCGATCCGTACGGAAACTGGCGCGAAGTCGGCGACTACGGCTACGTCTGGCAGCCGCGCAATGTCGATGACAACTGGCGGCCCTACAGCGACGGGCGCTGGGTTTACACCGACGCCGGCTGGACTTGGGACTCCGATGAGCCCTTCGGCTGGGCCGTGTATCACTATGGCCGCTGGGCCAATGTGAACGGCATCGGCTGGATCTGGGTGCCGGGCACCGAATGGGGACCGGGCTGGGTTTCGTGGCGTCACAGCCCGCGTTACACCGGCTGGGCGCCCCTGCCGCCCGAGGCGCTCTTCCTCCGTCTGATCGGCTTCAGTGTCTGGGTGGATGACTATTACGACATCGGCCCTGGCAACTACCGCTTCGTCGAGAACCGCGATTTCGGCGCACGCCGCCTGAACTCTGTCTTCATCGATCAGCGTCAGAACATTCAGATCATCAACCAGACGACAAACATCACCAACATCACCTACGTCAACAACGTCGTGTACAATGGCGGTCCCGTCTATGACCAGCAGGTCCGCTACAGCGCGGCGCCGATTCAGCGCTACCGTCTGGACCGCCGCGAGAACTTCGAGGGCGATCCACGCCGGCAAACCGCCGAGCATCTGCGCTCCCGCGTCAGCGGTGATTCATTGAGCGTGCTCGCGCTGCCTTTCACCGGGCAGTCGTCTGCTCCTCCGCCGCGACTGGCCGAGAAAGTCGGCCGCGCCGAAGTCAATCACGGCTGGAAAAACGCCGGATCGCCTGAGGAAGTCAGCGCCGTGCGGGAGCGGATGAAAAGCAAGGTTCGCGTGCCCGACCAACTGCCAGCAGAGCCACGGTTTGAACGCCCTCCGACCTCCACAATGCCACGCGAAGAAGTGCGTGCTCCACTACCAGCCGAACAGCCACCCAAAGCCAGGCCAAACCGCGATGACACACCGCGCAATCCGAACGCGCCACCCATGACGCCCGAGAGAAAGCCACAGAGCCCTGATCGTCCGCCCGCACCAGTCCCTGAGACAAAGAAAGAGCCCATGCCCGGCACCCAGCGCCCCTCTGACGCTCCCAATCCTGGTGGCAGAAACAAGATGAACGATCCTCGCGCACCGCGCACGGACAACGTGCCGCCACCTCGGACAGAACGGAAGCCGGAGAACAAAGTCCTCGTGCCGCCACAGCAACGCATGCAGCCCAAGCCGCCTGATACCGCCCCACCACAGCGCCCCGAAACTCCTGCCAGACCACAACTAACCCCGCAGCGCCCGGAGTCGCAACGTCCGACCTTCAAACCCGGCCAACGCCCGGAGGTCACCCCCATGCCACAGCGCCCTGAAACTGCCCGTCCCCAGACGGCCCCCACACCACAGCCCGCTCCACAGCGCACAGAGCCACAACGTCCGGCCTTCAGACCTGCGCCTTCCGTCCCGCCGCCTGCTGTGCCGCGGCCACCCCAGGTGGCACCACCTGTGCCGTCGCCTCAGACGCCGCCGATCGTGCAGCCACCCGCCACACGTGAGAGGCTCCAAACTGGAAATGAACGTCCCGGCAAGGAAAGCAAGAAACCCACGGAACCACCCAAGTAAGCTGCCGCACGAAATCGCAGACCCACTTCTCATCAACACACCATGATCCTCCCGACAGCACCCTTCCCCCGCCGTTTCATCCCGCTCCTGCTTTTGTCGCTGCTCTGCCACCTCCCTTCCCCTGCGGCAGACAATGACGACTCCGCCGGCACGCTTGGCATCTATCTCGAGAACGACGCCTTTGCCGGCACGGACCGCTACTACACCAGCGGTGTGAAGCTCAGTTGGAGTTCGCCGAACCTTGAACGCTACAGCGACTCGCCCTACGCCAGCCCGTTTCTGCCGCTCATTGACCTCCTGCCCTACATCAATGAGACGAACTACCAGAAGAATCTCGTCTTCGCGATCGGGCAGAACATCTACACTCCGGATGACACCGAGTCCGCCGGCCTCGTCGCTGGTGATCGGCCCTATGCGGGCTGGCTTTATGTCGGCCTCGGCGTCGTGTGGAAAAATGAGCGCGTGCGCAACTCGCTCGTGCTCGACATCGGTGTCGTCGGCTCATGGTCCTATGCGCAGGAAGCGCAGCGCCGTGTGCATGACCTGCGCGGCTTTGGCAATCCCAACGGCTGGGACAATCAGCTCCACAACGAGCTCGGTGTCATGCTCGCCTACGAGCGCACCTGGCGCTTTCCGCACATCACCCGCCGCAGCGGCTTTGACTGGGAGTTCCTGCCGCATGCCGGCGCCACCGTCGGCAATGTCAAAACCTACGCCAACCTCGGCGCGGAGCTGCGCTTCGGCCTGAACCTGCCGGATGACTTCGGCACCGGCGTCATCGGCCCTGCCAGCACCACCTCCACCCCCGTGGATGGCAGCATGGGCGCTGACCGGTCCTGGTTCCCGCTCGGCATGTATGTCTTCGCCAGTGCGGACGGCCGGGCCGTGGGCCGGAACATCTTCCTGGACGGCAACACCTTCGGCACCAGCCACTCCGTGGGCCACAGGCTCTTCGTCGCTGATCTCAGCCTTGGCCTGGCCTTCAACTACAAGAACACCAAGCTCGCCTACGCCTTCGTGTATCGGACCAAGGAGTTCGACAACCAGCGCGAGCCCCAGGTTTTCGGCACAGTTTCTCTAAACTGGACGTTCTAACATCTAGAACCTCTTCATCTCATGAAACCACAGATCATCGTCGGCATCCTGCTCATCCTCATCGGCATCGTGGCCTTTGCCTATCAAGGCATCAGCTACACCACCACTGAAAAGGCCATTGATCTTGGTCCCATCCAGGTGACGGCGGAGAAAACACACACCCTTCCTCTGCCACCCATCGTCGGAGCCATCGCGTTGGTCGGTGGCATCGTCCTGCTGCTGCAAGGTCGAAAAAACGCCTGAGCAACCACCCTCCCAAATCAAGCGATCATGAACATCACCAAAAACCTGGGCATGCTGTTGCTTGCCATCTATCTCATTCTCGTCGGCGTCAGCGGTGCCTTCGGATTCAACCTCGGCCAGCTCAGCATCGCGGTGCCGATCCTCGCCCTCGCCGCCGGCATCTTGATTTTGATCGGAAGGTGATGCGCGCCGTGATTTATGAGAAGCCGGGTTGCTTAACAGCAGTGCAGGCTGTCTGCTGTGGCATGTCGCAGCGTTGGAGAGGATTATCCTGAGCACTTCCGCCTTGCCGAAGCGCATCGCCTTTCTTGGGGACTATCTGCCCAGGCTCTGCGGGATCGCGACTTTCACGCATGATCTGGCGGAGGCGGTGGCCGGCGCGGCGCCAGAGACGGAGTGCATAGTCGGCGCGGTGAATGATCGTGTGGAACGCTACGAGTATCCGCCACGTGTGTGCTTTGAGCTGCTGGAGAAGGATCTGGATTCTTACCGGCGAGCGGCGGATTTTTTGAACTTCAACAACGCGGACGTGCTCTGCGTGCAGCATGAGTTCGGCATCTACGGCGGTCCTGCTGGCAGTCATCTGCTGGCGCTGCTCAAAGAAGTGCGCATGCCGGTGGTGACGACGCTGCACACGGTGCTGCGTGATCCGAACGCGGCGCAACGACTGGTGATGGACGAACTGGTGCGCCGCAGCGACCGCCTGATCGTCATGGCGCGCAAAGGCGCGGAGATTCTGCGCGAAACGTATCGCGTGCCGGATGCTAAGGTGGATGTGATCGCTCATGGCATTCCGGACATGCCGTTTGTGGACTCCAGCTTCTACAAGCCTCAATTCGGCGTGGAGGGACGCAAGGTGTTGCTCACGTTCGGCCTGCTGGGGCCTGGAAAAGGCATCGAGCATGTCATCGAAGCGCTGCCGGAAATCGTGCGGAGGCATCCGAACGTGGTTTATCTCGTTCTCGGGGCCACGCATCCGCATCTCGTGGCGCATGAGGGCGAGCGTTACCGCCTCAGTCTTGAACGACTCGCGGAAGATCGTGGCGTGAAGGAGCACGTCATCTTCTACAACCGTTTCGTGTCGCTGGATGACTTGAAGGAGTTCATCGGCGCGACGGACATTTACCTCACGCCTTATCTCAATGAAGCCCAGGTGACCTCAGGCACGCTGGCGTATGTGTTTGGCGCAGGGAAAGCGGTGGTCTCCACCCCTTACTGGCACGCGCAGGAGCTGCTGGCGGATGGACGCGGTGTTCTCGTTCCTTTCCGCAATCCCCAGGCCATCACCGAAGGTGTGTGCGGCCTGCTCGACGATCCGGCGCGGAAGGAAAAGATCCGCCATGATGCCTATGCGATGGGGCGTGAGATGATCTGGCCTGCGGTGGCGCAGCGTTATCTCGAATCCTTCCAGCATGCCCGCGCGGACCGCAAAGCCTCGCCGCGCGCCGCATTCGCCGGCTGGACGCTCGAAAACCGGCCCTACGAGCTGCCGCCGCTGCGCCTGGACCACATCGTGCGCATGAGTGATGGCACCGGCATCTTCCAGCACGCGATTTTCAACGTGCCGAACTTCCACGAAGGCTACTGCACGGATGACAACGCCCGCGCCTTCATCCTGTGCAGCATGCTCGATGAACTCGGCGACCAGCCTCCAGCAGAAAACCTCGGCAAGCTGGCCACGAGCTATCTCGCCTTCCTCGCCGCCGCCTTGGATTACAAAACAGGCCGGTTTCGCAATTTCATGAGCCATGGTCGTCAATGGCTGGAAGAAGCTGGCAGCGAGGACAGCCATGCGCGTGCTTTGTGGGCCGCAGGCATCGGCGCAGGCCGTTCACGCAATGAAGGCCACCGCCGGCTCTCGGCACAGTTGTTTGAGCGTGGTCTGGCCGCCGTGGAGGGGTTCATCTCGCCACGGGCGTGGAGTTTTACCCTGCTGGGCATTCACGAATACCTGCGCCAGTTCACCGGCAATGCGCAGATCAACGCCATGCGTGTGACGCTCACCGACCGTCTCGTGCAGCGGTGGAAAGACTGTGCCGCCGAAGACTGGCCATGGTTTGAAGACAGCGTGACGTATGAAAATGCGCGCTTCAGCCAGGCGCTCATCCTCAGCGGCCAGTGGATGCCCAATCCGGAAGCGCTGGAGATCGGCCTCAAATCACTGCGCTGGCTCGTGTCGATTCAGAAGACCCAATCCGGCTGCTTCCGCCCCATCGGCAGCAACGGTTTCTATCAACGCGATGGCGCCCGTGCGGACTTCGATCAGCAACCGCTTGAAGCCCAGGCCATGATCGCCGCGTGCAATGAGGCATCGCGCGCCACGCAGGATGCCTCGTGGTCGCGTGAGGCCAAACGCGCCTTCGAGTGGTTCCTCGGTCGCAACGATCTCGGACTGCCGCTTTATGATTCCACCACAGGCGGCTGCGGAGATGGCCTGCACCACGACCGTGTGAATGAAAACCAGGGCGCGGAGTCCACACTGGCCTTCCACCTCGCGCTCGCGGAAATGAACTGCGCCGAGCATCTGATCCCTCCGCCCCACGCACCATGAGCTCCGTCCGCCTTCGCCGCCATAATGTGACCTTTCAGCCTGAGAGTGCTCGCGTCATCATTCGTCCGTTCATTCCTGGAAAACCCCAGATCTTGGCCAACATTTTGAGCCGCGCCCTCGCCTTGAGCGAAGCGGAGGCCGACGCGCAGTTGCAGGCGATCCTCGCGGAGTTTGACTCGCGGCATTTCGACATCGAGTCGCATCTGCTCGCGCATTACGAAAAGGTGCGCTCGCACATCGCACCACAGGCGACTCTGTCACGCGTGCGGCAGTTGCTCATCGGCGCCTTGTTCTCCGGCGAGTATGCGCTGGAGTCCGCCGCGCTGTTCAATCCCTCCATCGTGGCGCATCCCGATCAAAGCGGCGTGCCGGAGGGCGGCCTGCGCTTCATCATGAGCCTGCGCGCCACGGGCGAGGGGCACATCTCCTCCATCGAGTTCCGCACCGGCGTCATCACGTCGGACGGCACCATCAGCGTGGAGCCGGTCTCGCGTTTCGTCGCACTGCCGGATGTCGTGCCCAACCCCACCTACAAGAAGACGCGCTTCATCACGAAGCTTCAGGAAATGGGATTCGTGGGCGGTCCGGCGACGGCCGTGATGGATCCGCTGAAGGATGCGTTCACCCTCAATGAACTCGACGAAAGCATGCGGCAAGTGCGCCGCGAATCCAAACCCGTCGGTCGCGAACTGCGCCGTGCGCTGGAGTGCTTTCGCTGGCTTGCCGACTCCAATTACGAAATCAACTTCTCCTCCAAGCTCGCCCTCAGTGAGCGCATCATTTTCCCCGTCTCGCCCAACGAGACCAATGGCATTGAGGACGCGCGCTTTGTCCGTTTCATCGACGACGACGGCTCGGTGATGTATTGCGCCACCTACACCGCCTACAATGGCCGCGCCATCCTGCCGCAATTCATCGAGACGCAGGACTTCCTCCACTTCCGCGTGCTCACCCTCAACGGCAGCGCCGTGCAGAACAAGGGCATGGCATTGTTTCCGCGCCGTGTTAACGGCCGCTATGCGATGCTGTCGAGACAGGACGATGAGAATCTCTTCATCATGTTTTCCGACAACCTCCACCACTGGAGCAACCCGCATGTCATCCTGCGCCCGTCTGCGATGTGGGAGTCCGTCAAAATCGGCAACTGTGGCTCGCCCATCGAAACCGAGGCCGGCTGGCTCGTCATCACCCACGGTGTCGGCCCGATGAGAAAGTACTGCATCGGTGCCGTTCTGCTCGATTTGAACGACCCCACCAAGGTCATCGGACGTCTTCGTGACCCATTGCTCTCCCCTGAGGGCTGTGAGCGCGAGGGCTATGTGCCAAACGTTGTCTATAGCTGCGGCTCCATGCTCCATGGCCGCGAATTGATCCTGCCATACGCCATGAGCGACAAAGCCTCCGCGATTGCCAGCCTGTCCGTGGATGAACTGCTGGCGGCTTTGCTGGCGAGCGGAAGTTGAAGACAAAAAAGAGCGGCCATTGCTGGCCGCCCTCGTGGTTTTGGGGGTTGTGAGTGTTGCTTTGTTTCGCCGCAACAAAGACCTCCAGTTGCGGCGCAACTGGACTACTTTAGTAACGGTAGTGATCCGTCTTGTAGGGGCCTTCGACGGGCACACCGATGTAGTCGGCCTGGTCTTTGGTGAGGACGGTGAGTTTGACACCGATCTTCGCGAGGTGGAGGCGGGCGACTTCTTCGTCGAGCTTCTTCGGCAGGACGGTGACGCCGACGGGGCGCTTGTCCTTGTTTTCCCAGAGGTCGATCTGAGCAAGGCACTGGTTGGTGAAGCTGTTGCTCATCACGAAGCTCGGGTGGCCGGTGGCGCAGCCGAGGTTCACGAGGCGGCCTTCGGCGAGCATGAAGATGCTGTTGCCGGCCGGGAAGGTGTACTTGTCCACCTGCGGCTTGATGTTGAGGGGCTTCACGTCCGTGCGGGCGTTGAGCTTATCGACTTGGATCTCGTTGTCGAAGTGGCCGATGTTGCAGACGATGGCCTGGTCCTTCATCTTCTCCATGTGCTCAAGGCGGATGATGTCCTTGTTGCCGGTGGTGGTGACGTAGATGTCGCCCCAGCCGAGGGTGTCCTCGATGGGCATGACGCGGTAGCCTTCCATGGCGGCCTGGAGGGCGCACACGGGGTCGATTTCAGTCACGACGACCTGGGCGCCCATGCCACGGAGGGCGGCAGCGCAGCCTTTGCCCACGTCACCGTAGCCGCAGACGACGCCGACTTTGCCGGCGATCATGACGTCGGTGGCACGCTTGATGCCGTCGAGGAGGGATTCGCGGCAGCCGTAGAGGTTGTCGAACTTCGACTTCGTGACGCTGTCGTTCACGTTGATGGCAGGGAAGAGCAGCTTGCCGGCCTTGGCCATTTCATAGAGGCGATGCACGCCAGTGGTGGTCTCTTCGGAGACGCCCTTCAGGTCCTTCACGATCTCGTGGAAGATGCCGGGCTGCTTCTTGGCGATGTCCTTGAGGAGGTCCTTGATGACCTTCACTTCGTGGTTGTCGGAGGGGGAATCGACCCACTTGTCGCCGTTTTCCATCTCGTAGCCCTTGTGGATGAGGAGGGTCACGTCGCCACCGTCATCGACGATGAGCTGCGGGCCTTTGTTGCCGGGGAAGATGATGGCCTTCCAGGTGCACCACCAGTATTCTTCGAGCGTTTCGCCCTTCCAGGCAAAGACAGGCGTGCCGGAGGCGGCGATGGCGGACGCGGCGTGGTCCTGGGTGGAGAAAATGTTGCAAGAGGCCCAGCGGACATCGGCACCGAGTTCCTTCAGGGTCTCGATGAGCACGCCTGTCTGGATGGTCATGTGCAGGGAGCCGGTGATGCGGACGCCAGCGAGAGGCTTTTTCGGGCCGTACTTCTGGCGGGTGGCGATGAGGCCGGGCATCTCGCTCTCAGCGATGTCGAGTTCTTTGCGGCCGAAGTCGGCGAGGGCGATGTCTTTTACTTTATAGTCGGACATGAGGTGTCGTGTGGGTTCAGGTTTGGGGTGAAATGGAACAAATCAACGTATCAGGATGCGTTGATATGTTCCAAAGACTCCCCTCGGTGTCAAACGGGGATTTGCCCCCACGGACTCAGCCCTTGACCTTCCTGCCCTCTCCGTGGCTCAATCCCGGTCATGAACGACTCCATCGCACCCGGAGCACGCGAGTTCCAGACCACGAGGTGGAGCCTCGTGCTGGCGGCGCAGCATGCGGGGGATGCCACGCGGGCGCACAAGGCGATGTCAGAGCTGTGTCGGGACTACTGGTATCCACTTTACGCCTTTGTCCGGCGTCGCGGGCACGCACCGCATGACGCGCAGGACCTCACGCAGGCCTTTTTCACCACGCTGCTGGAAACGAACGCCACCGCGGCCGATCCGAAGCGGGGACGCTTCCGGTCGTATTTGCTCGGCGCGTTGAAGCACTTTCTCGCGAACGACTTTCATCGCGCCAATGCGCAGAAGCGCGGAGGTGGCCAGCAGTTGGTGGAATGGGACGCGCTCGATCCAGAGGTGCGCTACGCGCTGGAGCCTGCGGAGCAAACCGACGCCGAAACGCTCTACGACCGCCGCTGGGCGCTCGATCTGCTCGACCGGGCCATGAAACGGCTGCGGGCCGAGTTTGCCTCAAAAAAAGACGAAACGACCTTCGATGCGCTCAAAGGCACGCTCAGCGGCGCGGAGGCATCGCGTGAGGAACTCGCCAAAAAACTCGGCATGAGCGATGGCGCGCTCAAAGTGGCCGTGCATCGCCTGCGGCAGCGCTACCGCGAAGTTTTGCGTGCCGAAATCGCCGAGACGGTGGACTCGCCGACGGATGTCGAGGACGAGATGCAGCATCTGGTGGCCGTTTTGCGAGCCGCGTGACTTTTTCCGTAACCAGCCGCCAGATTTCTTTCAGGAAGGAGTGCACACGACGAATTCCAGCCATGAACACCTCTCTCACTTGCCCCCAATGCGGCTCCACACTGCCCGCCGACGCCCCGGAGGGTCTCTGCCCGGCCTGCTTGATGAAAGGCGGCTTCGACACCGATGCCACGATCAAGCTGACGCCCTCGCAGAAGTCGGCCACGCACGCTCCCGCCGCGCCAGCCCCGGAGGAGCTGGCACCGCTGTTTCCGCAGCTTGAGATCATCGAGTTGCTCGGCCGCGGGGGCATGGGCGCGGTTTACAAGGCGCGGCAGCCGAAGCTGAACCGTTTCGTGGCGCTGAAGATCATTTCCGGCGACGCGGCGACCGATCCGCATTTCGCGGAGCGTTTTCAAAGAGAGGCGCAGGCGCTCGCGAAGCTGAACCACCCGCACATCGTCAGCGTGTTCGACTTTGGCGAGACGGGCGGGCTGTTTTACTTCCTGATGGAGTTCGTCGATGGCGCGAACCTGCGCACGCTGATGCAAAGCGGCGAAATGAAGCCGGAGGCCGCGCTGGCGCTGATCCCGTCCTTCTGCGACGCGCTGCAATACGCGCATGACGAAGGCGTTGTGCATCGCGACATCAAGCCGGAGAATGTGCTCGTGGACAAGAAGGGCCGCCTCAAGATCGCCGACTTCGGCCTGGCGAAGCTCACCGGCAGCGACGCGCACGACCACACGCTCACGCGCACGGGGATGTATCTCGGCACGCCGCGCTACATGGCCCCGGAGCAGGTGGAGAAGCCGGAGACGGTGGATCATCGCGCGGACATTTATTCGCTCGGCGTCGTGTTTTACGAGATGCTCACCGGTGAGCTGCCGATGGGCCGCTTTGACCCGCCGTCGAAGAAGGTCGTCGTCGATGTGAAGCTCGACGACATCGTGCTGCGCTCGCTGGAAAAAGATGTGGACCGCCGCTACCAGCACGCAAGCGAGATCAAGTCGGATGTGCAGAGCATGGCTGACGGCGGCGTGGTGCAGGCGTCCCCGCATGTGGGCAAAGCATCCGTCCCGGCTGCCAAAGTGGGCGGCATACCCGCTGCTGCCGCAAGCCCGAAGTCCATGTCGCACTCTCCTGCGCTCCTCGCGCAGATCAATGCCCGCAGCATCGAGATGATGATCGCCGGCATCGCGCTCGTGATTGGCGGGCTGTTCGGGTGCATCTACGGTATGACTGTGGCAGCGGACTACGCCAGCAAGGTCACGAATCCCGCGGACAATGTGGCATCCCGCGCGGCGCTCGGGGCACTGATGCACCTCTCGGTCTTCCTCTGCGGCATCGCGGCATTCATCTCCAGCCTCGGAGTGCGAAAGCTGCGCTGGCACCCGTTCGCGCTGGTGATGTCCATTCTGCTGATGCTCGTTCTACCCGGCGTGCTGTTCGCCATCGGGCTGATGAGCCGCAACGATCTGGTTCTCCTCCAATTCGCATACCCCTTTTACGCCGGCCTGCGTGCCTTCTTGTTGCTGCGCAAACCAGCGGTCGAAGCGGCGTTTGCAGCAGAGCGTGGCGTCTTGCGTCCGGCATCCCCGCCAAGCGAGGATGCCCGCCTCAGCCGCATGGCGCTCATCGGCGCGATTTGGGCGTTTTTGGGCATCATCGCGGTGATTCCGTCGATGATGCTCTCCCAGACGGTCAATCTCGCGGAGGGGCGGCCTTCGGGCCTCGTTTATGAGCAGCCGCCCGTGGCCTTCACCGTCTTCATGGCCGTGCTGCTTTTCATCGGCATGGGCGCGCCCATCGGCACGACGATTCTGGGCGCGATCTCGATGAGCAACATCAAGAAATCCGGCGGCAAGCTCTACGGGCTGCCGCTGGCCTTCGCGGACACGGTGTTATTCCCCATGCTGCTGCTGCATGGTGCGATGGCGGTGATGCTCGGCCTGCTCATCGTCTCCATCATGAAAATCGCGGGCGTGACTGCCGGGCTTGGCGCGGCGGAGATGGGCCTGCTGGCGATGCTGCCGCTGATCGCGGACTTTTTCATCGTGCGGGCGCTGTGGCGGAAGGTGGCGGGAACAGCAGACGCGACAGCAAAGGGAGACCCGGCCTCCAAGCTGAACCTCGCTGGCGTCGGTCTTTTGTTGGCAGGCATCGCCGATGCGTTTGCGGGGCTTCTTTGGGCTGGCCAGAACGTCGTGAGGGTCGTCGAGGCGATCCAGCATGACTGGCCCGTCGGCTGGCTTGTCGCGGAGACATTGCTGAGCCTCTGCATCCTCTCCGTCGTCTATTACGTCATCGGCGCGGCGCTGTTCCTCATGCGTCACGAGCATGATGGCGACATCACCTTTCCGCTCATCATCGCGGCCATCGTGCCGCCGGGCTGTTTCGTCGGCCTGCCTGCGGCTATTTATGCCTTCGTGCTTTTGAGCAGGCCGGAGGTGAAGGCGCTTTTCCCGCAGGCAAAGCCGGAAGCGGAAACAGCGGCGGAACCAGAAAAAATCCTCCGCTGGGAATCGTGGTGGTTCGGCCGCACGTGCGGCGCGCAGAAGGTCATGAGCGTCATCCTCGGCGTTGTCCTCGTGCTCTCACTGATCTGCTTCTTATCCTTCCGCATGCAGACCACAACCACGGCGGATCACAGCGGCGTGGTGCGCAATCTTTATGATGTCACCGTTGGCCTAGGTGATCCGTGGCTCTACATCCTGCATCACAAGACCGGCACTCGCGGCGGCATGACATCAGGCATGAATTTCGTCGCCGGTTCCGCGCTCTTTGGCCTCGCCGCGCTGTTTGCAGGCACCGCGCTGACTCGGCTCACACGCGAGCAGAAGCGCCGAGGCAAGCTGGCTGACGTGTCCACCGACATCCCGCAGCGCAGATTTTTCTGGCAGGCGGTCGCAGGTGCCGCGTTCTTCATCGCGGGTGGCGCGGGTGTGATCGTGCATCAGGCAAAGATCGATCAGGGTCCTCGTTGGGCCGACGCGAAGCAGGTGCATCCCGACTTCACGCGGCCCGGGGTGACGAACCTTGCGTTGAAGAAGGAGATCGCCGAGGAGCTGCGGCTCACGCAGCAGCAGTTGGAGCAGGTGAATGCCGTCCTGAGCCGCGCCTATCTCGATTTCCTCAAGCTGGAAAATGATCACAGCCTCTTCCGCAGCGTGAAGGGGCGTCTCGTGAAAGAAGTGAAGCCGTTTCCTGACCGCAGCTTTGACCTCGCTCAACGCCTCGCGAAGGAGCTCCGCGACGTTGCGGGCAAAGACATCATCGACACGCCTGCGCGTGGCGAGGTTTGGAAACTGCGGCTGTTTGGCCACGCGGGTGAATTCAACGTGCGAGCCGAGATTTGGCAGCAGGATGGCAAGTTTCACATCGCGGATGTGTGGGAGCGCGAGGGTGAAAAAATCACCGGCACATCCGAGGGTGTTGATTCGCTGCGCTTCGTCGGCAGCGGCGCTTATGTCCTCGATTGGGAGGCGCAGAAAGAAATCCTCCACGAGACCAAACCGGACGAGGAAACCACCGGCTACAGCAAGGGCTGGGACACGATGCTGGTATTCATTGGACTGGTTCGCATGGATGAGCTGGCACAGATGCTCGCCACTGATCCCAAAGCAGTGCGCGCCGCCGCCGATCCACGCGCCGCGCTGGTGACTCAGGCGAACACCCTCGTCGGCCGTGCCTCCGCCGAGACACAACTCAAGCTCCACGGCATCCCGTTTGCGAAAGATGCGACTGCGGAGGATTTGCTGAAAAAGCTGGAGCAATTGTTGGGAGTACCGCCTGAATCATGAAAATCCGCTGGTTGATCTTCTCCACCCTGGTGCTGGAAACCTTCGCGGTCTATGTGCCGGTGCCGCAGGAATTGCCGGAACCGCCGCAGGTGGCGGAGATTTTTAATCCGCTCGTGCTCGTGACGCCTGAGGGCGATTCCTATCGCTTCATCGAGTTCGGCCAGCACACCGGCATCACGCCGCTCTACGCGGTGACGCGCATGGTCACAGCGAATCAAAGCGTCACACGTGCTCTCGGCTGGTCTGCGGACGGTCTGAGCCTGGGATTCTTCCGTCAGCAAGCCGCGTGGCGCTACACGCTTACCGCGCACCGCTTCGACGCCCAATGGAAAAGTGCCGCCGATGGCGACGTGATGCTGCCACCGGCGGAAATCGACAAGCTGACGCCCCTGGTCATCGCTGAGCTGAATCAACGCGCAGAATCCAAAGGAGAGCGTCTGAAACAGCTCCTCGCTCACGGGTTGACGGTCGAGTCCGTCCTGTGCTGGCAGAACGCCCTCGTTTTGCTCGCCTGGCTGGCGCTGGTCGTGACATTCTTGACGCTCATCGGCAAAGCCATGCGCCGCTTTGGCAAAGCTCGCTGAATCTTATGCGGTCCGTCCCTCCAAAAACCAGGTCAATACGCGGCCTTTGCCTTTGATTTCGATGCCACCGCGTTCGCGAAAGACGAAACGGTCGCGCAGGCGCCGCCAGGTGGTTTCGTTGACCTGAATGGAGTTCGGCTCGCCGCTCGACTCCATGCGGCTCGCGGTGTTCACCGTGTCGCCCCACAGATCATAGAGAAATTTTTTCCGCCCGATCACACCTGCGACCACGGGACCGGTGGCCATGCCGATGCGGATGCTCAGCGGCTCGCCATGCGGACCGTGGATCTTTTTCACCTCGTCGAGCATCGCCAGCGCCATGCTGGCCACGTCCTCGGCATGCGATGACTTCAGATCCGGCAGACCGCCCGCGAGCATGTAGGCATCACCAACGGTTTTGATCTTCTCCAGGCCAAACTGGTCCACTAGTTCGTCGAAACGACAAAACACCCGGTCCATGAGGGCGAGGATCTCTTGGGGGGACATTTTTTCGGACATCGGTGTGAATCCAACAAGATCGGCGAAGAGAACCGTCACGTCATGAAAACCGTCGGCAATCGTTGTGGGATCGTCCTTCAAACGCCGCGCAACTTGTTCGGGCAAAATGTTCAGCAGCAGACGGTCAGCCCGCTCCTGCTCGCGAATAGCTTCCAACTCTGAGCGACGCGCGGTCGCACGCAGAGCTCGCGTGATTACGACAGCCAGGACGAGCGCACCTGCGGAGATGAGAATCTCCATCGCCAGCCGCACCTCGGGGCGTATCACGGGGATGAGCGGGACATCGCAGTGTCGCAGCCATAGCATCACACCGAAGGCGATGCCGCAAAAGCCCAGCGCCCACCGCATCCGCACGGTCTCGCAATCTGGGAAGAGCACATGCGCGGCACTGGCAATGACGATCACAAACAGATGCGACGGCGCGACGGCTCCAAAGATCACACTCGAACTAAGAACGAAGGTCAGCGACATGGCGACGACGGCCAGACGGGCTGCGGCGTGCTGACGTCGGAGATTGAGCCAGAGCGGCAGCAGGAAGAGCACGGCCATCATACCTCGCACTGCGACGATGCCAATCTCCAGCGCGGTAGTCTGGCCCCAGTCGGTGATGACAGGGATCTCCAGAAACCAAAATACCAGGGCGCAGACAAAACCGGCGAAAGCAGCACGGTTGCAAAAGCGCACATGCCTGGCCTCGGCGGCGGCCATCGTTTTCGCCACTCCGGCATCAGCGATGCGGTCAAGCGCCAGATGCAATGAACTCATGGAGCAGACACTGCCGTGGTTTTGCGAGAGCACCAGCCAAAACGCGAATCCAGGAGATGGCTCGAAGCTTGGTATCGCTCCAGTCAATGGGGCTATCGAGAATATTGGATCGACGCAAAGCGCTGGTTTTGTGAGAATCAAACCAATGAAAGCGCTGATTGCTCCTCCCGCCACCCTACCGCGAATTCTATCTGGATTCGTCATTGAACTCGCAACCGAGGCCGATCGTGAAGAGATTTATCAATTACGGCACGACGTGTATGCACGGGAGATTCACCAGCATCACGTGAATGATTCCGGGCGTCTGCAAGATGCGCTCGATGCGGCGAACATTTACATTGTCGCCAGGCATGAGGATCAGGTGGCGGGATTTGTGAGCATCACGCCACCCGACGCTCCCAAGTTCTCGCTCGACAAATACTTCGCGCGCGCGGAGCTGCCCTTCAAGCTGGATGCGCGCAGCTACGAAGTGCGTTTGCTCACGGTGCGCAGGGAGTTTCGCGGCAGACCGGTGGCGGCTTTGCTCATGTATGCCGCGTTGCGCTGGGTGGAGTCGCATGGTGGCACACGTATTGTCGGCATCGGGCGCCAGGAGGTGCTGCCGATGTATGTCGAGTCAGGACTAGAGGCGACTGGGATGCGGGTTACATCCGGCTCGGTGACCTATGAATTGATTCATGCGACGACGGAGAGACTGCGCGCGTCCGCGATCCGCATGGCGGGGCTGTTTGACAAGGCGAAGGCGATCGCGCACTGGAGGCTGCCGATGGCGTTCCGCAAACCGGCTTCGTGTTTTCATGGCGGCGCGTTCTTTGAGGCGGTGGGGTCTGATTTCAAAACGTTGGAGCGCGCCCGGCAGATCATCAATGCGGACGTGTTGGACGCGTGGTTTGATCCCGCACCTGCGGTGCTCGAGGGCTTGCGAAAACATCTGCCTTGGCTGCTGCGCACTTCTCCGCCGACTTCGTGCGACGGTTTGATACGCGCCATCGCGGCGGTGCGCGGTGTCGCTGAGGAGAATGTGCTGGCTGGCAGTGGTTCATCGGACCTGATCTTTCGCGCACTGCCCGCGTGGTTGTGCGCGGGCTCGCGCGTGCTGCTGCTCGATCCGACGTATGGCGAATACGCTCATGTTCTGGAGCATGTGATTGGCTGCCGGGTTGACCGGCTGAGGCTGCGGCGGGAGCACGGCTATGAAGTGCCGCTGGACGCTCTGAACGTGGCGCTGGGGCAAGGCTATGACCTGGTGGTGCTGGTAAATCCGAACAGTCCGACGGGACGCCACATGCCTGCAGGGGCATTGCAATCCGTGTTGAGTGCCGCGCCTGCAACGACGCGTGTGTGGGTGGACGAGACGTATGTCGACTATGCAGGTTCGGAGCATTCCCTGGAACGTTTCGCGGCGCGCAGTGCGAACGTGATCGTATGCAAGTCGATGTCGAAGGCCTATGCGTTGAGCGGTGCGCGGGTCGCGTATCTGTGCGCAGGCGCGCCGCAGCTTGAGCAGTTGCGCGCGCTTACTCCACCCTGGGTGGTGAGCCTGCCCGCTCAAGTAGCAGCGGTGCGTGCGCTGGACTCGGCAACGTATTACGAGGCAATGTGGCGGAAGACGCTTGAGCTGCGGTGCGAGCTGGCTGCGGGTTTGCGGGGGCTTGGCTGGGAGGTGATCGACGGCGTGGCGAACTTTCTCTTGTGCCATCTGCCAGCGAATGCACCGGACGCAGGCGAGTTGGTGATGCGCTGCCGGGAGCGGGGCTTGTTCCTTCGAGATGCCTCGCCGATGGGACGGGGTCTGGGGAGCAAAGCGATCCGAGTGGCCGTAAAGGATGCGGAGACAAACGCACGGATGCTTGAGATTCTGCGAGAATGCCAGACAGGCGGGTGCGCGTGAGCCAATGACAAGCATCCTTGACGCTCCCGCAGCCGAGTCTCCTGCCCTCCCCCCGGACATTGAAAAACACCTTCTATTCTGCATGATGATCGCGGTCACACCCGACGGAAGAGCAACTCAAGGCATTCAACAGCACTCTGTGCGCAGATTCGACAAGAATTCGTGCAAAGAGTCCTCAACATGGCCGGCAATTCCACTTCGGCGGTCTTCTTGTTCGCGCCTGTCAGCTTTGCGTGAACTGGAGGCATAGGAACGTTATCCTCGCCCATGAAACTCCTCCACCTCCTGCCCGCCTTTCTTCTCGCGCTCTCCCTTCACGCCGAAGACCTTCATCCTGCTGCGGATGCGGCCGGTTTTGTACCGCTCTTCAATGGCAAGGACCTCACCGGCTGGAAAACGACCGGGAATTGGCTCGTCGAGGCCGATGGCAGCCTCTCGCTCCATCCGCGTGAAGGCGAAAAAGGCTGGAAACGCTTCGACGCCTACATCGCCACCGAAAAGCTGTATGGCGACTTCGTGCTGGACCTCGAGTTCAAGATCAACGCGAAGGGCAACAGCGGCGTCTTCATGCGCGTGGCGGACATGAAGGAACCGGTGAAAACAGGCTTCGAAGTGCAGATCCTCGACACCTTCGGCCTCGCCAAGCCCGGTCACCACGACTGCGGCGGCATCGTCCACGGCACCGGCCCGTCGAAGAACATGGTCAAACCCGCCGGCGAGTGGAATCGCTACACCATCACCGTCCAAGGCCGCAGCGTGAAGGTCGTCTTTAATGGCGAGCAAGTTATCGGCACCACGCTCGAAGCCATGAACATGGCCGACCGGCCCGCTCTCGGCCACATCGCCTTCCAGGACGAGGCGCTGCGAGTTTGGTATCGCAATGTGAGGATCAAGGAGCTGAAATAGCCATCCAGCATTCACGTTGCACGGCCATGAAACTTCTGACGTCTCTTCTCCACCTTTCGTCATTCGTCATTCCGCATTCGTCATTTTCGGCCCCGCCCGACTCCGCCAAGGCTACGACGGACAAGCCGAACGTCCTGTTCATCGCCAGCGACGACATGCGGCCGCAGCTTGGCTGCTACGGCGATCCGACGGTGAAATCGCCCAACATCGACGCTCTGGCCAAGCGCGGCATGGTTTTCCAGCGCAGCTATGTGCAGCAGGCGCTGTGCTCGCCTTCGCGCATCTCCATGCTCAGCGGGCGCTATCCGGCCACCACGCAGATCTTTGAAATCGGCCGCACGTTGCGCACGACGATGCCGGACATCACCACGATGCCGCAGCACTTTAAAAACAACGGCTACGACACCCGCAGCATCGGCAAGATCTACCACGTCGGCATTGATGATGACGCCTCCTGGACCGTGCCCGCCGCTCAAGGCCAGAAGCCGCGCACCAGCCCGGCCACGCAGAAGGCCGTGGCGAAATTCATCGCCGATGCGAAGGCGAAGGGCGTCACGCTGCCGCAAAAGGGCAAAGGCAGCCGCAATTCCGCCGTGCCCGCGTTTGAGGCCGTCGATTGCGGTGACGACGACCTGCTCGACGGTGATTGCGCCGCACGCGCCGTTGCTCAGATCCGCGAGTATGCAAAGAACCCCGCGCAGCCCTTCTTCTTCGCGGTGGGGTTTGCCAATCCGCATGTGCCGTGGATCTCGCCGAAGAAATACTGGGATCTCTACGACCGCTCGAAGTTCACCCTCGCCACGAATACCTTCCTGCCGAAGGGCGCGCCCGATTTCGCCGCCACCTCCGGCGCGGACTTTCGCTGGTATGCCGGCGTGCCGGAGGGCGAGCTGCCGGAACCCTTCGCACGCGAGTGCCTGCACGGCTACTACGCCGCCATCAGTTACGTCGATGCGCAGGTTGGCCGCCTGATGGCAACGCTGGATGAGACCGGCCTAGCGAAGAACACGATCGTCGTCTTCTGGAGCGATCACGGCTATTACATGGGCGAGCACACTTGGTGGGGCGCGAAGCACAACAATTACGAAGGTGCCACGCGAAATGCGCTCATCATCTCCCAGCCCGGCATGAGGCACGTTGGCGAAAAAACCGACGCGCTCGCGCAATCTGTCGATCTCGCGCCCACGCTGGCTGATTTGTGCGGTCTTCCGCCGCACGGCGGCTTCCAGGGTCGCAGCTTGAAGCCCGTGCTCGAAGATCCTGCCTCCACCGTCAATGACGCAGCCTACAGTTGGTATCCGAAGAGTGGTTACCTCGGGGTCACCATGCGCACGGACAAATGGCGCTACGTCGAGTGGACCAAGCCCGGCGCGGAAACCGCCCGCGAGCTCTACAACATGGTCAACGATCCGCAGAACAACCAAAACGTCGCCGACAATCCCGAGCACGCGCAGACCGTCGAGGCACTCAGCAAACGGCTGCGGGAGAAATTTCCAGTGCAGGAGTTCAAGGAACCGCCCGCAGTGGACAAAAAAGGCCGGAAGGCCAAACGGTGACCCGCTGTCACTGACGCAAAGCCAGCACCGCCTCGCGCGCCCGCACGAGGAAATCGGGCTTGGTCTCGCCGCCTTCGAGTTTGATGGGAGCACCAAAGGTGACGCTGCCGAGCACAGGCACAGGCAGGATTTCGCCTTTGGGCAGAATGCGGTTGAGGTTTTCCATCCAGACGGGGACGAGTTGCACGTCGGGGCGTTTTTTGGCGAGGTGGAAGAGTCCTGGCTTGAAGGGCTGTGGTTCGGGGCTGGTCTGGCGGCCGCCTTCGGGGAAAAGGATGAGCGAGTGACGTTCGCCAAGCGCGTTGATCATGTCATCGAGCGGGTTGCACTCGGGCGTGGGCTTTTTGCGCTCGATGAGCACGGCGTTGAAGACGTGGCAGGCAAGATACGGGCGCAGGCGGCCGACAGACCAGTAATCCTTGGCACCGACCATGCGCGTGACGATCCGCACCGGAGGCGGCAACGAAGCCCAGAGCACGGGACCGTCGAGATTGCTGGTGTGGTTGGCAAAATAGACGCGCTGCACCGGCTCCGGCGCACAACCCTGCCAACGGGCGACGGAACCTGAAAACACTCGAAGCGATCCGGCGATGAGACTGCGAATCATGTGCAGATCATGCGCGATGAAGATCAAGTTGTCACGCCTCTTGCTGACTCGTAAAGCATCGCATGTCGAATTCCTCGCCAACGCCACCTGATTCATCCACCTGGATGGAAGCGGTGGCGGATTTTTTGCTGGAGGAACCGGCGGTGGAGGCGATCCGGCTGAATCCAGAGTCGAAGCGTGTCGAAATGGCGACGCTGGGCCGGGTGGATGGCGAGTTGCTGCAAGCGAAGCTCACCGAGGTGCTGCGCGCGGTGGATGCGCGATGGTTGCAGAAGACGGAGGCGGTTCCGGCGCATTCGGCCATGCTGGAGGTGCAGCAAAAAGATGGCGCGCTGGTTTTAGAAAAACCTTCCTGTCCCACAGCGCCGAAGTTTTGGAAGTGGCGTGATTTCGCCTGGCCGGAGCCGGATGAGATGGAGCAGGAGAGCGATGACGAATGGCGCATGCTAGCCTGGCAGGCGGCGATTTGCGGTGTGTCGCTGCTGGCGGGTTATTTGGCCGAACACTTTTCCTCGGGACCGGCGTGGGTGCCGCAGAGCTTGTTCGCGATTGCGCTGGTCTCCGGCGGCTGGGATGCGGCGAAGGACGCGTGGGCGAACCTGCTCGAACGTCGTCTCGACGTGCATTTCTTGATGCTGGCCGTCGCTTTGGGTGCGGTGGCGATCGGGGCGTGGGAGGAAGGGGCGCTGCTGCTGTTCCTGTTCTCGACCTCGGGAGCGCTGGAGCATTTTGTGATGTATCGCACCCATCGGGAGATCAATGCGCTGACCAAATCGGCGCCCAAGATGGCGCATGTGCTGCTGCCGGATGGCACGACGGAAGATCGCGGCGTGCAGGGCCTGCGAGTGGGTGATGTGATCGTGGTGAAGCCTGATGAACTGTTCGCGGTGGATGGCACGGTGATTTCAGGCTCAACGGCGGCGGATGAATCAACGTTGACAGGCGAGGCGGTGCCGATCACGAAGGAAACGGGAGCTGCGATCTACGGCGGCACGTTGAACCAGTGGGGCATGGTGCAGGTGCGGGTGGACCGCCCGGCGACGCAGAGTGCGCTGGCGAAGATCATCACTCTGATCCAAACGGCGCAGCATCTGCGGGCACCCAGTCAGCGCTTCACGGATCGTTTTGGCACGCGCTACACGATTCTGACGCTCAGCATCGTGGCGCTGATGTTTTTTGTGTGGTGGCTGGGTTTTGGCATCCCACCATTTGAGAATACGGCGGTATCAAAGTCGTCGTTTTATCGGGCGATGACGCTGCTGGTCGTCATGAGCCCTTGCGCGCTGGTGTTGTCGATTCCCTCGGCGATTCTGGCCGCCATCGCGTGGGGAGCGCGGCGTGGCGTGTTGTTCCGCGGTGGTGCGGCGATTGAGAAGCTCGCCGAAGTCGATGTCATCGCGATGGACAAGACTGGGACGCTCACGGAGGGCGAATTGAAGGTCGCGAAGATCGAGAGCTTCCCTGCTGGCCACGAAAACGACGTTTTGCGCATCGCGGTAAGTTTGGAGGCGAACTCGAATCATCCCATCGCACGGGCGATCACGCGGCACGGGCAGGCGCAGGGCATCGCGGCGGAAAAACTGGCCGAATTTCAATCCATCGCCGGCCAGGGCCTGCGCGGGCGCACGGCGGGCGGCTTGAGCTATGTGGGACGGCGTGAACTGGTCAAAGACAGCGCCTTGGGGGAGGTGCTGGCGGGTGTTCCCGACTCACCGCTGGGTTTCAGCGAGGTGTGGGTGCTGCATGAGAAGATTGTGGGACGGGTGCTGCTCAAAGACGAGATTCGGGCCGGCAGCCGCGCCGTTTTGGAACAACTGGCGGCTGAGGGCGTGCGCACGATCATGCTGACGGGCGACAGGCGGGCAGCCGCCATCGAAGTGGGCGAAAAACTCGGCATCGCCGAGGTGCGCGCCGGTTTGCACCCGGAGGACAAGGTGGCGGTGATCCGTGAGCTGACCCAGGCCGGCCGCAAAGTGGCCATGGTCGGCGATGGCGTGAATGACGCGCCGAGCCTGGCCGCAGCGTATGTTTCCGTGGCGATGGGCGCCCGTGGCAGTGACGCGGCACTGGAGCAGAGCGATGTGGTTTTGATGCAGGACAAGATCGAAAAACTGCTCTCGGCCCGGCGCATCAGCCAGCGGGCGCGGCGCATCATTCAACAGAACCTGATCATCTCCCTCGGCAGCGTGATTGTGATGGCCGTGGCTTCGCTGTTTGGCATCGTGCCGCTGACTTTGGGCGTTTTGACGCATGAGGGCAGCACGGTGGTGGTGTGTTTGAACAGCCTGCGGCTGCTGTTTGAGAAGGAATGAAACTCCGTGCTGGACGATTCCCGCCTTTTCTTCATAGAGTGATTAAATTCCCCGGCATGCGCATCCTCTCCAAAGTCCTCTGGACCCTCGCTTTCCTCGTCGCCACCTTTCTCTGGATGGTGCTCTTTGAGCACGGATTCAGCATGAAAGGGCTGACCGAGGGGACCGGTGAGGAGTTGCGCGCGCTTGCCTCATGGTTTGGCGGCGGTAAAAAATAGCCATCGCCACCCCACCTCATTCAACCCGTCAAGACCACCCAGGATTATGATCGTTCAGGAAGCCGAACTCGACCCCAAGTATCAAGCCCTTTGGAAGAAAGCGCTCATCTCCGCCGAGCGGAAGAACTGGGAGTATGTCATCGACCAGGTGCTGCCCATCGTGACAGCCAATGTGGGCTTTATCGACGGCCGCAAACTGCTGCGCAGCGCGGAGAGCGAGGCCACCGGCGGCAGTGGTGGCAAGAAATTCAGCTTTGGCCTGGGAGGCTTCAAGCCCAATTCCAAAAAGGAGCCTGCGGAGCAGATTGCCGACATGGAAGAAAATGTCTTCCGCAAGGATCCCTTCAATCTCAACGCGAACGAGCAACTGTACGACATCGCGATGAAGCTGCACTTCCCGCAGCTCGCGGCCTTTGCGCTGGAAACCATCCGTGCGGGTCATCCCGAGAACACGAAACACATGCATAAGCTGGCGCAGCATTACATGGCGCACGAGGAGCCGGAAAAAGCCAGCGAGGTGTACCGCCTCATCGTGAAGGTCGATCCGCGTGACATGGACGCCATGAAAGGCGAAAAAGACGCCGCCGCCCGCACCTCCATCCTGCGCCAGGGCTGGGGCGTCGGGGGTGACTTCCGCAATGCGATGAAAGACTCCGGCGAGGCCGCGAAACTGGAAATGCTCAACCGCCAGGGCATGACCCAGGAGCAAATGGAGCAGTTCCTTGCTGAAACCATCGAGCAGTACAACGCCGACCAGACGAACATCGCCATCGTCAAGCGCATGTCCGACCTCTACGAGAAACTCGGGCATATGGACGACGCGCTGATGTTCTACGATTACGCTCTCACGCTGAATCCAGGCGACGTGGCCCTCCAGCGCAAGACCGAAATCCTTCGCGACAAAGTGCTGGACCACAAAATCGAGGAGTACGAACGCGAGATCGAGGCCAATCCTGGTGCCCCGGACATCGACGACAAGCGTGCGCAGGTGGCTGAAATCCGCCGCCAGCGCTCCAGCGTCGTCATTGGCGAGGCAAAAAGCCGCGTGGACCGCAACCCGACCGACAAAACGCTGCGCTATGAGCTGGGCCAGGCCTACTTCAATGCCGGCATGTACACCGAGGCGATCCCCGAACTGCAGCAGGCGAAGTCAAACCCGAACATGCGCATCAAGGCTATCCTCATGCTGGGGCGCTGCTTTGAGCGCAAGAACATGAACGACCTTGCCAAGACCTCCCTGATGGAGGCTTCCAAGGAGCTGGTCATCATGGACGCCACCAAAAAAGAAGTGCTCTACGAGCTGGCCAATGTGCTGGAAAAAATGGGCGACAAGACCGCCAGCCTCGAAGCTCTCAAAGAGATCTACAACGCGGATTATGGCTACAAGGATGTGGCGAAGCGCGTGGAGTCCTCCTACTCATAAGACACACCTCCGAAAGGACGCCGATCACCTCATTCCACCGCGTGGGATGGGGTGATTTCATTTCAGGGCAAATGGTACTGGAAAGCCCTGCCGCGTCCTCCATCATGCGCGCCGATGCCTGCTGAACTTCTTGCTGTTTCCCTGCCCGAACTCTGGGCTTCGTTTGTCCACGCCCTGCCCGTCATCATGGGCCTGATTTTGATCGAAGGACTGCTGTCCGTGGACAACGCGCTGGCCATCGCCGCGATGGCCTCCCACCTGGACGAGAAGCAACGGGCCACAGCGATGAACATCGGGTACATCGGTGCCTATGGTTTCCGGCTCGTGGCGCTGCTGTTTGCCTCCTGGATCATCGACAACCACTGGGTGATGCTCATCGGAGCGCTGTATCTCGTGTGGTTGATGTGTGCGCACTTCGCCGGGCAAACGGAGATGGGAGAAGATGAGGGCGAGGCGGTGAACGTGCATCATCGAACCTTTGCCGGAACGATCACCATGATCGCACTGATGGATTTGAGCCTGAGCGTGGACAATGTGGTGGCGGCGATCGCCCTGAGCCCGAAGGAACTGTGGCCGGTTTATGTGGGTGTGACCATCGGCATCATCGCGCTGCGGCTGGTGGCAGGCGTGGCGATCAAGATGATCGCCAAATATCCCGTGCTGGAGCACACCGCGTTCATCTTGATCGGTTATGTCGGTCTGCTGCTGCTTTCGGAGCTGCATTTTCACGATTACTTCGAAGCCTTGGGACCGATGAAGGTGAAGATCATGAAGTTCGCAGGAATCATTCTGATCACAGTGCTGACCATCGCTTGGTCGCGGATGGAGGTGCTGCAGAAGGTGCTCAATCCCGTCCTTCGTGCGTTCCTGCTGCCGATGAATTTGGTCGCCGCCCTGATTGGCGCGGTCATCGTCGCCATCACCTGGCCATTCAGATGGATTTGGATGACGGTGAGGAAATAATCCGCGCCTTACATTCTCCTTACAACCTGCTCACAAGCTGCTGACTCATTCATTCCAGCCTGTGACAAGATAGCGGCAGATCAACGCAACGTGACAGTGTTCACTGAACGCAGATCAAACATTTCTCAAACTGGTCGTTGTCCTTCTGGCTGTTGGAAACACCTGCTAATCACCGGGGCGGATCGCAAGGTCCACCCCGGTTCTGTTTATGGATTTTATAAATTTTAGATGACCAAATAGACGGCGGGGCTAAATTATGCGTCACGCGCATGCTCCAACGCCGCTCCACGATTCTGTTCATCATCCTGGTGATCCTGCCCTTGGCCTTGCTGGCCTGGCTGGGAACATATCTCATCCGTGATGCGGAAAAACGCACGGATGCATCGATGCAGGCCATTCTTGCTGAGCGACTTAGCTCCTCAGATCATCACCTCCTGCATGATATGCGGCAACTCACTGACCGCCTCGATACTTGGGGAGCACAGAGCATTGGCTCGGCCCGTCTGATGTCCCAACGTCTGGCCACGCACCCTTGGGTCGCTCAAACTTGGTCCGTGGCAGGAGAAACCTCTCCCGTGGAGTCATTTGAAGGCAGGGCGCCTTATCGCCCAGGTCAAAGCTTCGACTCTGGAGAACGTATCAAAGCCATTCTCGAATCGACCCGGAACCCCGACAGCATGCCTCAATTCGTCTCCGCCATGGAGGATGGCGGCCCGCCCTTTCAGCGCATCTATGTTTCTGGATCACTTTCATTGGCCCAGCAGCGCTCCTCGCAGTGGATGACCTACCTCAAAATGTTTGGCTATCACATTGATGACAGGCCCGTGCAACCCGAGACCCCGTTCACCTGGAGCGGCTGGCATGTGGGCGACTCCATGTTCATCTACTGGCATCGTTTTGCTGATGGCAGCCTCAGTTGTGCCATGATGAATCCGCAGATGCTGATGAAATCCTTGTTTCAACGACTTCCCCAGCCAGGACTGGCCATCCCTCCCGGTCGCATGATGCTCACCACCGTCAAAGGCATCCCCCTGCACCAATGGGGCAAGAAGCTGTCCGGCTCCGAGGGGCCGCCGGCGGCGCATCGTGCCTGTTCGGAGCCGCTTTCCCAATGGGAAATGGCCTACACACCTGCCAACGAGGAATTTCCGAAGCCCTACCTCTTCCCGATCCTTCTCGGCGTCAGCTCGGGCATCGTGCTCGTCTTTGTCGTCGGCTGGCTATACTTCCATGAAAGCGCGCGTGAAATCCGTGTCGCCCAGCAGCGCGTGACCTTCGTCAATCAAATCTCCCACGAGCTGAAAACGCCGCTCACCAACATCCGCCTCTACGCCGAAATGGCCTCCCATCGCGCCGAATCCCAAGGCGATACCATTGCCAGGCGCCAGCTCGGCGTGGTGGAGGCGGAAACAGCGCGTCTGGACCGCCTGATCCAAAATGTCCTCAACTACGCCCGTCAGCAACGCGACAAGCTCACCGTCCAGCCCAAGCCGCTCGCACTGGATCAAACCGTCTCACGCATTGTCGAATTCTGGAAGCCGTTGCTCGAAAACAAGGGCTTCGAAATCGACTCCACGCTCAACGGCCCGGACACGATCAATGCCGACCCCGACGCCATCGAGCAGATCCTCGGCAATCTCATTTCCAACGTGGACAAATACGCCAACGCCGGAAAGTGGATCGGCATCCGCACCGAGCATGACGCACGCAGCGCACGCATCATCGTCGAGGACCACGGCCCTGGCATCCCCGTCGGCAAGCGCCGCACGGTTTTCGAGCCCTTTGAGCGCCTCCGCTCCGACCTTGCGGAAGGCGTCAGCGGCACAGGCATTGGATTGACCATCTCGCGCGAACTGGCACAATTGCACGGCGGCACGCTCGCCGTCTGCCCCAATTATCGCGACGGCGCGCGCTTCATACTCACCCTCCCCAACCACTCATGACTAAAATACTCATCGCCGAAGACGACGACCACACGCGCGAGGCCCTGCGCGAGGTTCTCACCATGGAAGGCTACGAAGTCATCCCCGCCAGCGACGGCCTGCAGGCAGTGGACTTTTTCCGCGCTGAAAGTCCCGACTTCGTCTGCCTCGACGTCATGATGCCCGGCCTCAATGGCTACGAGGTCTGCAAGCAGATCCGCCGTCAGGATGAAAAAGTCCCCATCCTCTTCCTCACCGCCAAGGCCGAGGAAATCGACACCGTCCTCGGCCTCGAACTCGGTGCCGACGACTACATGACCAAGCCCTTCGGCGTCAAAGAAATCATCGCCCGCATCCGCGCCATCCTGCGCCGCACCGCCTCACGCGGCGGTGGCAAGACCGATGACGACTTCACCATGGACGACCTCCGCATCGTGCCCACCGAACTGCGTGCGTATCGCGACAAAGTCGAACTCGCGCTCAGCCCGCGTGACGTCAAAGTCCTGCGCCTTCTTTTCGACCGCCGTGGCAAAGTCATCGACCGCAACACCCTCGCCGACGAAGTCTGGGGCGTTGATTACTTCCCCGAAAGCCGCGCGCTCGACCAGCACATCTCGCAGCTTCGGAAACGCATCGAAAAAGACCCCGCCCAGCCGCGCATCATCCGCACCGTGCACGGCGCAGGCTATCGCTTTGAATGACGCATGATCGAATCAGCGTAAAATGACGCTTCAATTCGTCATTCTTCCCTCATTCTTCCCTCATTCTTCCCTCATTCGTCATTCATTCTCATGCTCACCTTCGACGCTCACCTCGACCTCAGCCTCAACGCCCTCGGCGGCTTCAATCGCGACCTCCGCCTCCCCGCCCATGAGATTCGTCGCCGTGAGGCTGGCATGACCGGCAAAGGCCGCGCCGCTGGCACCACCGCCTTCCCTGACATGCGCCGTGGCAAAGTCGGCCTCTGCGTCGCCACTCAGCTCGCTGGCTGCATGCCCGGCGGATCCCCCATCGCGGGCTGGATGTCTCCCGAACAAGCTTGGGCCGAAACCCAAGGCCAGCTCTCCTGGTATCGCGCCATGGAGGAGGACGGCCAGCTCCGCCAGATCACCAACTTGCGCGAACTCGATGAGATGATCGCGCTCTGGAGCGACGCCAGCATTCCCGACGACACCAAAACCATCGGTTACATCCTCAGCCTCGAAGGTGCCGACTCCATCCGCACCGTCGGCCATCTCGAAAAGGCGTGGGCACAGGGCCTGCGAGCCATGGGTCCCGCGCACTATGGCGTCTGTCGTTACGCCCTCGGCCACGATCAAGTCGGCCCGCTGCGTCCGGGTGGCAAAGAACTCATCCAGGAAATGGACCGCCTCGGCATGATCCTCGATGTCACTCACTTGAGCGACGAATGCTTCTGGCAGGCCCTCGAAATTCATCACGGCACCGTCTGGGCCAGCCACAGCAACTGCCGCGCCCTCGTCCCCGATCCGCGTCAGTTCTCCGACGATCAAATCAAGGCTCTCATCGAACGCGGAGCCGTCATCGGCGCCGCTCTTGATGCCTGGATGATGGTCCCCGGCTGGACGCGTGGCAAAACCACCCCGCAGGAAGTCGGCCTCAAACTCGAAGTCATCTGCGATCACATCGACCACGTCTGCCAGCTCGCCGGCAACGCCCTCCACAGCGGCATCGGCACCGACCTCGACGGTGGCTACGGCACCGAGCAAACCCCCGAAGACCTCGATACCATCGCCGACCTCGCCCGCATCCCCGCCATGCTCCAAAAACGCGGCTACAAGCCCGAGGACATCGCCAACATCATGCACGGCAACTTCTTCCGCCTCATCCGCAAAGCTTGGGCGGAATAAACAGATGAACGGATACCCTCATCCGCGGTTGAACCGCTGATTTGCATCATGTCTCGCATGCGGCTCATTTGGCCGTACCGCTCCGATGGCAAGACCATCTTGAATGTCTTTCCCAACCATCTCGAAAAACTTCAAAGCATCCGCTTTGGACCAAGCCGCATTCATTTCATCGCTTTGAACTCCCCAGTCTTCGGGGAGATCGCGAATTTGTGTGATAAAAACTTCCAACTCTTCAGTAGCGCTTCTGACAAAAGCCTCTCCTTGGGAGGCAATGGCATGACTCGCGTAAATGGGATCAAAGTCATAAGCATCTAAACCACAACAGGCTGGAACACAGTTTACCTCGAAGAAACCGAGGACGGAACCGAGCTTCACAGGAAGTTTGAAATAGAACGTTTTAGAATGATTCATGAAAGTGTTCTGAAGCGATCTCACGGCTCACCCACCGTCGGGTTCATTACGACCGCCGCGCTTGCTTTGACCGCACGCGTCAGCACCTCTCGCGGCTGTTTGCCGCTGGGCACCGCTTCGTAGGCCATGCCTTGGTATCGCAGCGGCTTGTAGCCAAGGGCGAGCAAGGCATCGAGCGGAGCCTGTTTGAGGCCGGGCTTCCAATAATCCGGCGCGCCACCGGTTTCATAGTAGTAGATCCATGAGTGATCAGGCGTGGCCCAGCCGCCGCATAAGATCACATGCCGCCTTGGAATGTTCAGCACATCGCCGGGGCGCAGATCGCTCGCGCTGGGCAGTTCCGTGCAGACAGCGGGCAGTTGAGAGGTGTCATGCACACGCGGCAGCTTCAAACAACGCGAGACGAAGCCCGAACAATCCACCCCGGCGGCTTGAGCGCTCACGCCGGCATTGTCAGCACGGCGTTTCTCCGGTGAGGACACATCACCACCAGCGCTTCCGTTCGAGATGGCGGTGTCAAACGACGCAGGATCATCAAAGCCACCCCATTTGTAAGGGACTCCTTGATTTGCCTCGCCCGGAATCCACCAGCCACGGCGATCATGCTGCGGCTCGTGGCTGACATCGGGCGTGTTGACCAAAATGCCCGTCTTGTCCTTCCCATGCAGGATGTTGCGTGCAAATGGCCGCCAGGAGTGATTCGTGTAGAGCTGCGCAATCGCCATCGCCTCATCCGGTGTGACTTGTGAAGGCGCGGAAGAATCGCCCGGGATGAGCGGCATCGGTTCAACAGCAGTTTTCTGTTTTGAACTCGCAACACAGCCCGTGGCGAGCAGCAGGATGGCAAAGGAGGCACACTTCATCGGCGGATGATGAAATGGCAGACCAACGGGGTCAAATGATTGCCTTCCCGTTACCTGCACGCCCTTCTCCCATTCGGTTGACCGCTTCATTCTGGATTGCAGACTGTGAGCATGTTCTCCCGTCTCCTCTGGTGCTTCATGCTGGTCGTATTCGCCATTCCAGCCGATGCCGCGTCCAAATCATCCACGCGCACCGCTCTCGTCATCGGCAATGCCAAATATGAGGCCGCCGTCGGCCCACTGCGTAACACCAGCAACGATGCCAAAGCCGTGGCCCAAACCCTGCGTGATCTTGGTTTCGCCGTGATCGAGAAGCACAACGTGACGCGCGATCAGTTGCTGCGCGCCGTGATGGAATTCCGCGCCACGTTGAGCAACGCGGAGGTCGGCCTGTTTTATTATGCCGGTCATGGCATCGCCGTGGCAGGATCCAACTATCTGTTGCCGATCAAATCAGGCTACACTCCAGAAGGTGCGGATGACGTGACGCTGCGCATGCTCGCCGAAACCAAACTCTTCAACGTCGAGCAGGCCGTCGCCGACATGAAAAGTTCCGGCGCGCGTTGCAACCTCGTCATCCTCGACGCCTGCCGCACCACCGCCGTCGCACGAACTGGCCGCACCCGCGATGCCACCAACCCCGGCGGCCTGACCGAGATGAAACCGCCCGCGGGTTCTCTGATCGCCTTTGCCACCGATGCCGGCCAGACCGCGCTCGATGGCGACGGTGCGAACGGCCTCTACACCGAAGAACTGCTCAAACACCTGCGCACGCCTGGCCTGACCATCGAGCAAGTCTTCAAACGCACCCGTGCCGGTGTGCTGGAACGTTCCGAAGGCGGTCAAATCCCCGCCGAATACTCACGCCTTGTCGGCGAGGACATCTTTCTCGCCGGTCCAGCGGCTTCATCGCCACCAATGTCGGTTCCAGTGCAGCTCACGCTTGAAGACATCACCAAACTGGCGGTCGCAGGCAAAGCCAGTGAGTGCGTCACCTCGTTGAAACAGCACGCACAAGCCAACGGCGCTGGCGACTTCGCAGTACTGCCGCTCGAAACACTGCTGGAGCAGGTGAAAGAAGACCTCAAAGACGCCACCACGGCATCGCCGGAAGTCGAAACCGCCGCCACCACCTGCGAACTCGTAATTGATGCCCTGCGTGACTGTCTGCCACCCGATCATGCGAAAAAAGCCAACCTCACTGCCAAGGCTCTGAATCGTCATGGCGATGCCCTGCTGCTGCTCGGTCGTGCCGATGAGGCCCTCGACGCTTACAACGCCGCCATACCGCTCACGCCCGATGATTCCTATCCCATCTACAACCGTGCGCGTGCCCATCTCGCCCTCGGCAACACCGCCGAAGCCAAAGCCGGCTTTACCGCCGCTTCGAACACGAAGTTCAATCAACCGAAGGCCCGCAAACTGGCCGAGGAAGCGCTCGCGAAACTCAAATAACCGCCGTCATGCCCAAATCCTGGTCCGAAAAATTTGCGCACCCGCCGAAGCCGGATGTCAGCCGGCTTGGGAAACCGTATGCGGGCCATGACGAAGGCGAAAAGATGCTCATCCCGACGCCTGCCGTCGTCGCGGCGTATGTGGAGACGATTCAGAAGGGTGAATCGCGCACGGTGCCGCAGATGCGTGAGGATCTCGCTGCGGCGCATCGGGCGGACTTTACCTGTCCGCTCACGGCGGGCATCTTCCTGCGCATCGCGGCCGAACTGGCCTGGGAGCAGCATCAGAACGGCAAGGCGCTCACCAAGATCACACCCTTCTGGCGTGTGGTGGATGTGAAATCACCGATGGCAAAGAAGCTGGCCTGCGGCGTGGATTTTATTGTGAAGCAGCGGCGGCTGGAAGGCCTCGCTTGAGCTGGTTGGCGATTCTGTGCTCACAGCACCTCTTGCTTCGTCAGATCGCGTGATTTCAAGACCTCGTACTTGGTCAGTTCGCGCCACTGGCCCTTCACCAGGTTTCCAAGCACGAGCATGCCGATCTTGACGCGCACGAGACGCAGCACCTCGATGCCGAAGGCTTCGAGGAGTCGACGGATGTGGCGGTTGCGGCCTTCGTCGAGGGTGAATTCAAGCCAGGTGTTCTTTTCGCCGGTGCGGAGGATTTTCACGTCCTTGGCGGCGAGGTGCTCGCCTTCGTCCTCAATGCCGTGCTTGAGCTGGGCGAGACGTTTGGCATCCACTTCGCCGCTGATCTGGACGTGGTAAGTCTTGTCGAGGTGAGAATCGGGATTCGTGATGGCGTCGGCCCAGACGTTGTCATTGGTGAACAGCAGCATGCCCTCGCTGGCCTTGTCGAGTCGGCCGACGGGCGAGAGGTGCGGGAGCTTGGAGTTTTCAAAGCAGGAAAACACCGTCTCGCGCCCAAGTTCGTCCGAGGCGCTGGTGACGAGGCCGCGCGGCTTGTTCAGCATGACGTAGATGCGCGGAGCCTGGTTGATGCTGACGTCGTCCATGATGATGATGTCTTTTTTGAGCACGACGGGGAACTCGGGATTCTTCCGCACCACGAGGTTCACCTTCACTTTGCCCATGCGGATCAGCTCCGTGGCACGGCTGCGCGAGCAGAAGCCGAGCTTGGACATGGCGCGGGCGAGTCCGGTGCGAGGGGCGGGGGGCGAAGACATAACGCAGGTTTAGCGCAATAGATGACATTGTGCTGAAGGAATCTCGCGGTGAATGGTAGGTTGGCTCTGCGAGTTGGTAAAACAAACCCGAATGGCCACGTTTTCCCAACCTTCACTTTCTGATGTCCCGCCGTTACCTCTCACTGCTTTCCTTCTTGCTCGTCTTCATGACGATGCCTGCGGCGCTTGGTGCGGCGATTGACGCCATCACCTTCAATGCCGAGCCCGGAAAGCTGTTCCTGCCAGTGGATGAGGCCGCGGAGGAACTGAAGTGGCCTCTGCTGCGAGACGACATGGGAAAAGTCTTTCAACTGAACGAAATGACCATGCGCGCCGGCTCGCTGCGAAGCCTGACCGATGGCACGGAACTGGTGAGCACGGAGCAACTGGCCCAGGCAGGAGCAGCGGTGTCACCTCCGGCCGAGGACGGCCGGGTGCGTGTGGGCGGCTTTTTCCGTGGCTTCACTCTGGTGGTGTCGCCGCAGCGCGTCGAGGTCAGTCTGGCGAAACAGCAACTGCAAGGATGGCAGGGAAATCGTCTGGTGCTGCAAACACGCATCAGTTCCGGACGCAATGGCCGCACACCGGCGGGCGAGTTCCGCGCCGGACCTTACCGGGCGCAGATGCACCGATCCAGTCTGTACGATTGGGCGCCGATGCCCTGGAGCGTGCAGATCAACCGTCATGTCTTCATCCACGGCTTCAGCAGTGTGCCGAGCTATCCCGCCTCCCATGGCTGCGTCCGCGTGCCGCTGACGGAAGGCAATCCGGCCAAGTTTTTCTACGAGTGGGTGCTCACCGGCACGCCCGTGAGCGTGAAGAGGGACTGATCTTCACGCCCTCGGCTTCAAATCACGCTCGATGTCCTCACGATCGACGCGATTGCGCGCCTTGATCTTGTGATCGCGTTTGTTGCGTCGCTCCACGGTCATCTGGCGTTTTTTGCGCTGTTTGCGCAGTTTGCCGATCTCCTCTTCGAGCTTCAAATAACCCTCGTAGCGCTCTACATCGAGCTTTCCGGCCTCCACGGCGGCGCGGATGGCGCAACCGGCATCGGTGCCGTGTTTGCAATCGTTAAATTTGCACTGCCGGGCGAGTTCTTCGATATCGGCGAAACGCTCGCGCAGCGTGGTCTCATTGGTCCACATCTGGACTTCTTTGATGCCAGGATTGTCGATGAGGATGCCTCCTTTATCGAGCACGAGCAGCTCACGCGCGGTGGTCGTGTGGCGGCCTTTGCCGGTGACTTCGTTCACCTCGTCCACCCACTGCCAGTCGTCTCCGAGCAGCAGATTGACGAGCGCTGACTTGCCCACGCCGCTGGAACCGATCACGGCCACGCTCTGGCCGCGCTTGAGGTAATCCTTCAGCACTTTGATGCCCTTGCGCTTCTTCACGCTGGTCACATGCACGTCCGCATCGGCGTTGAGAGCACGTATGGCCTCCGCAGCCTCCTGGTTCTGCTTGTCGGGATAAAGATCGGCCTTGTTGACCAAAACGACGGCCTTCGCGCCGCTGCGGCCAATGACCGCGAAGTAGCGCTCCATGCGTCGCAGGCTGTAGTCCGGCCCAGCGTCGGTGACGACGACGACCGCGTTCACATTCGCTGCGATCACCTGCTCTTCAGCGCTGAATCCTGAGGCTTTGCGCGAAAAGCACGTCTGACGTGGCAAACGAGCGCGGATGATGTTGTCGCCATTCTCACCACCGACCTCCAGCGCCACCCAATCGCCCACAGCAGGCAGTTCGGCGTCCGTTTCAGCGTCGTGATAGACCTTGCCGCTCAGAATGACCTCGAACTCGTCGAAGCCGTTCGCGCCATCCTCAAGCAACGCGCCGTAGCTGATCTTGTTGTCACGGATCAACCGCGCCGGCTTCCAGCCCTGCTCGCGAAACGGCTCAAAGTGCTGCGCGAAAAAATCATTCCAGCCGAGGTCGATGAGGTTCATCGGCGCCACTGATACATCCAGCGTTCGGAGATCACCTGCGTGCCGTCCTTCATTTCCATCATGATCTCCAGCAGGTTGGTTTTCTCTGGCACGTCGAGTTTGAAGAAGGCGCGCCAGCCGCCGGTCTCGTTGTTTCGCATCACGCGCTTGTCCAGCACCTTGCCCTCGCCGCCGCTGAGCACCACGTCGATGTCCGGCGTCCAGTCTTTCGGCTTGCCCTCGCCATTTGCGCCGCCTTTGGCGAAGTCGATGACATAAAGATGATCATCCGAGTCCATCACGAAGCCACGACGTGAGCTGGTGACTTTGCAGAGCGTGCCCGGCTCATGCTGATCGAGCCAGTTCAGCTTGTACTCGATCTTCAACGGTTCCGCAGGCGTGGCGGGCAGTTGATCCGGCTTCCACATCGCCACGATGTTGTCCCAGGTTTCCTCACCTGTGGAAAGCTCGACGAGTGTGACCGCGCCTTTGCCAAACCCGCTCACTGGTTCCACCCACACGGCGGGACGACGATGATAGTTGGCTTCGAGGTCCTGGAAGTTGTTGAAGTCGCGGTCACGCTCCGCGAGGCCGAAGCCCTTCAGCTTGTCCGTCTCGAAAATGCTCAGACGCAGGTCACGGCTGACATCCAGTGGCCGCCAGATCGTTGGGCCATCTGCGATCTCGACCTGCAAACCATCCGAATCATGCACCTCGGGACGAAAATCATAAGGCTTCGGATGCGAGTTCTCGCCAAACCAGAACATGCTCGAGAACGGGGCGATTCCGAGCATCTTCACCGCCTTGCGCAGATGCAGCGTGGCCTTGATCTGCATCGTCGTTGCCACGCCTGGCATGGATTCAAATTCATACGCGCCGGTGATGCTCGGCCCGTTGAGCAACGCGAGCAGCTTGAAGGATTTGTCTCCCGGCTTCGGTTGCTGGAACCAGAAGTGCGTGAAATCAGGGAACTCCTCCGGCTCTCCGCCGATCGTGTTCACCGCCACCGCACGTGCTGAGATGCCGTAGCCGAGCTGCGTCGTCACAGCGCGGAAATAACTCGCGCCCATGAACACCATGAACTCGAACGGCTTCTTGATGAGCGAATCGGGCGCCAACACGCGGAACCCCGCGTAGCCCTGCGGGTTCTTCGCGTCCACAGGCACTTTCAGATCGCCATACTCGAAGTTTTTGCGATCAAACGGCACGTCCACCGTTTGCGGCCCCTTCATGTCGTAAAACATCACCGGCTTCTTAAACATCCACCCAGGATGGAAGAACTCGATGCGATACGTGTCGCCCAGATCGGCAAACAGCGCCTTGTCCCGCAGGTAGCGAATCTGGCGATGCCCGTCGTATTTTAGCCCTTCAAAGAACGGGTCAAGCTGCTGCGTCGGAGCCTGGTAAGGCTGGAGTGCAAGCTGAGCGGCCACTTTCTCCAGATCCGCGAAGCTTTTCACCGAATCCGCAGCCACTTGGGCCAGGCACGGGGTGGCGAGCAGGGACAGGACCGAAAGCGGGAGGAAAAATTTCATGCGTGTGGGGAGGGGTCAAGGATGCAGCACAGCGCATGCCAGTCAACCGGCGTGGCAGGAAGCTCTTGCCAGCCAGCCGGACAATGCGGCATCATCACGGCATGAGTACCAATCCCCCTGCGAAATTGCTGCCCGTCTTCCTTTTTAATGGTGCCTACATCGCCCTGGCGGTCGCCACGTCCCTCGCACGGGGCAACCGTGAGTTCATCTTTTACATCGTCGTCATGCTCGTGCTCATCGCGGTGATGAGCCTCGTTCACCGCCGGGTGAAGCTCACCAGCGGCCTGCTGTGGGCCTTTTCCGCCTGGGGACTGGCCCACATGGCCGGTGGCCTTTGCCGCCTGCCCGCAGGCTGGCCCTACAATGGCGATCACGCCGTCCTCTACAGTTGGTGGATCATTCCAGAGCGGCTGAAATACGACCAGATCGTCCACGCCTACGGTTTCGGCGTCACCACATGGCTCTGCTGGCACATTTTGCGCAATGCCCTGCGTCAGCCCGATGGCGGCATGGTACATCCTACCTTCGGCATGCTCACGCTGTGCGCCGCTGCAGGCATGGGCTTCGGTGCTTTAAACGAGGTCATTGAGTTCATCGCCGTGCTCACGATTCCCAACACCAACGTCGGTGGCTACGAAAACACCGGCTGGGATCTCGTCGCGAATCTCGTCGGCTCCATCCTGGCGGCACTGATCATTCGTTTCACCGCGAAGTCTCCAGGGTGAATCAGGCGGTCTTGAATCCGGTCAGCGTTCCAGTGCTCGATCCAAACTGATCCACCTCCGTGCCCATCTGCTGGAGCATGGTGACGAAGAGGTTGCTCAGCGGTGTGTTGGCATCGCGCTTGAAGGCAAGGTGCTGGCCGTGTTTGAAGCCGCCGCCAGCGAGGAGGATGGGGAGGTTGGTGTTATCGTGCGTGTTCGCATCGCCCATGTTGCTGCCGTAGAGGATCATCGTGCGGTCGAGCAGACGCGCGTCGCCATCGGGCTTCTTGGCGAGGTTTTGCAGGAGCTTGTGCAGCAGCGCCATCTGCTGGCGGTCGGCGTCTTCGAGCTGTTTTACTTTTTCGACGGCCTGGCCGTGGTGGCTGAGGTTGTGGTAGCCGTCGGTGGTGTTTTGATCGGGATGCAATTTGAAGACGGGCGTGGCAAAGGCATCGACCATCAGCGTGACGATGCGCGTGCTGTCGGACTCCAGCGCGAGCTGGGCCATGGCGAGCATGAGGTCGAATTTTTCAAAGAACAGCTTCTTGTCCTGGATGTCGGCGGGCGGTGGCTGTTGCGTTGTGGGCTTGGGCTTGAGTTCCCACTCGCGAGCGGTGAGAAGACGCTCCTCGACCTCGCGCACGGAGGTGAGGTATTGATCGAGACGCGCCTTGTCATCGCTGCCGAGGCTGCGGCTGAATTGTTTCGTGTCATCGAGCAGCGTGTCAAGGATGCTGCCGCGTTCTTTGAGGCGATGGAGCTGCTTTTGCACGGCGGCGGGATCGCCCTGGACGAACATTTTCTGAAACAAGGCCGGTGCGCTGTCCTCGGCAGGCAGCAGCACGCCATCGCGCGTCCAGGAGAGGCTTCGGTTCGCCTTGTCGATGTTCACGCCGAGGTTCAGCGTCGGAAATCGCGTCACCTGTCCGAGCTTCTCCGCCGCAAACTGGTCGAGCGAGATTTGATTGCGAAAACCGCTCTTCGTCGGCCCGCGTGCGGCGGTGAGGAAGCAGTTCTCTGTGCTGTGCCCACCGTTCACATCGGGATGCGAGAGTCCGCTGAACACAGTGAAGTCACCGCGAAAATCCGCGAGCGCCGAGAGGTAGGGCGACAACTCGTAATCACGCCCCGTGCCCTGCGGGAAGAACGGCTTCGGCAGCACACCGAGGTTGTTCGAGATCAGCAGCATGCGCTTCGGTGTCAACGGCTTCGCGCCGCGCGCAAACACCGGCATCAGGCACTCCAGCAGCGGCAATGCCAGCATGACACCAGCACCGCGCAGGAAGCGACGGCGTGGGAGGTGTTTGGCGATGTGGGGAGAGGTCATGAGGTAAAGAAAACGGAGTTGGATAATCCTGACGGCGTATTATTATCAAATCATGACTTCAAATAACGCAACTTTGCTGCTGCCAGATGTGATGTCCAAGGTGGCTGGACTCGGACCGTCCGCTTTGGCTGCGGTGCACCAATTCCTGCTCAAGCTGGAGTTGGCGCAGTTGACGGAGGACATCCAGGATGAGGCTGAGGTGCTCAGGCTATCGGGAGAGTTGGAACCTGAGCTTATCGATGCTGCGATCCGCGAGCACCGACGCAACCAGCCGTATGCATCCTGATGCTGGTGGTCATCGACACGAATGTCATGCTGTCGGCCTTTGCCAGACAGTCGCCGATTGCGGTGCTGTTTCGTGCCTTGGCGGCTGGCAGACTGCGACTGGCAGTCACGGCAGCCATCGTGCTGGAGTATGAGGAAATCTCTGCCCGGCGTGGCGGCGCTAGCTTCTCCGCGCGAGTCATGCACTGGCTCAGTCTGGTCGCGGCGGCCCACAAAACCATCGAGCTGGTTCATCCGTCTTTCCAATTTCATGTCGTTACTACCGATCCTGACGATAACAAGTTCACCGACTGCGCCATCGTGGCTGACGCCGACTTTGTGATCACCAACGACAGCGACTTCGCACCGCTGGCAGATGCAGGATACAAACCCCAGCCAATCAAGCCGGAAACGTTTATTGCCAAATATCTGCAACCGTAAAAAAGTCATCTCATCTCCTTCCTGTTAGTGAGGGCCGGTTGCCCGAGAAAAATGCCGCCTTGAATCAGCGCGTGAAGCAAATCGCCAACGCGATAACCGTCATGCGCACATGCGTCGAGCATCAACTCGATCTCAGGACGATCCGAAAAGCGCACGGGGGTGCCGGTGGCGTAGATCGTGAGTTGATGGAGCAGATTGCGGGCGAGCTGACGTGGGTTCGCGACGAGGTGGGCTTTCAGATCGCGGATGTTCTGGAAGCTGCGGCCATCCAGCAGCTTGCCGCTGGCATCGACGTGGGCGGCAAGCGTGTAAGCGTAATCATGGCCGGCGCGGTCGATGCCAGTGATGCGTTCACCTTCTTCCAATCCTCGATAGCGCGTTCGCCAGCCGCCCAGGATGTCGAAGTTTTCCAAAGCAAGTCCAACGGGATCGAAGCGCGCGTGGCAGGCGGCGCAGGATTTGGATTTCGTGTGGAGGGCAAGGAGGTCGCGGATGGTTTTGGCTCCGCGAATGTCAGGTTCGACGGCGGGGACGCTGGCGGGTGGTGGCGGCGGTGGTTCGCCGATGAGGCGCTCCATGATCCAGGCGCCGCGCACGACGGGCGAGGTGGTGGTGCCGTTGGCGGTGACTTTCAAAATGGCGGCCTGAGTGAGTAATCCACCAAGCGGACTGTCCTTCCGCAGCATGACCTTGCGCATCACGGAACCGCTGAGTTGCTGGAGCGCATAGTGTTTTGCCAGCCGGTCGTTGGCGAAGATGAAATCGGCATCCACGAGCACTTTGGTGGGCAGGTTGTCGCGAATCATCGCGGTGACGAAGGCGCGTGTCTCCATCTCCATGCTTTCGACGAGGTAGTCATCGAAGCGATACTCGGGATAGAGTCGGATATCCGGCTCATCGCGGCGGATGTGGCGGAGATTGAGCCAGTAATCAGTGAAACTGCGGATGAAGCGCTCAAAGCCGCTGTTGGAGATGAGGCGCTCGGTTTCACGTCGGAGCGTGGCTGGGTTGCGGAGTTGATTTTGAGCTGCGAGATCGTGCAGCTTGGCATCGGGCCGGGTGTTGGTGAGGAAATGCGAGAGACGCGAGGCGATGGCGAAGTGATCGTCGGCACGTTCCGGCTCACGCAGATACAAGAAGTGCCCTGAGCAGAGGAACGCCTTGTAACCAGCCAGCATGGCCTCCGCGAAGGGTGCCTTTTGAGCGAGACGGCTCTGAATGAGTGTATCGAATTTTTGCAGAACCTCCTCCGGCACGGGTTCGCGTGCGGCGAGCTTAACAAAGCGGCGCAACAGCGCTTTGGCATCCCTGTTTGATTCATCGCCAAACAAAACTCGATGCGACGCAGGCGGCCATGTCGCCGATGAAATCGGTCCTTCAACTTCCAGCCATTGAAAAGCGACTCCGGGTTGTCCTCCTTCAGGAAACGGCGGATAGCGATAGGTTGGCGGGCCGCCTTTGACATTGCGTGCGAGCGGCACGGGCAGGCCGAGCAGGCTGTATTCAAAGGTCTCGCCCGGAAGCAGCCGGATGATCGTCTCAAAGGTCGTTTTCTCCGGCGGCACATCCATGATGCCGCCTGTCGCACGGACATCGCCGGAGACATCGGGGCCGGAGGGTTTGCGCGCACGGAAAGTCATCGGTACGGGATGTGTGGCGGGCTTGAGTTCATGGCCCTGCAACTGCAACACGGCGCGTGCGGAGAAACGCACCTTGTATTCTCCCGGCAGCCTCGCGATGAAGCCTTTCGGGTAGCCATAGTAGGGCCAGTGGGCGGAGCGGAAGAGCGCCATTTCGAGCGTGGGATCGTCGCGCATGGCATCGAGCTGCTTCGGATCGACGATCTGGTTGTCCTTGGCGAAGAACATCGCTTCGCGCTCGCCAAAGGTGGATTTATCCGTGAATAAACTCGTGCCCACGGCGCGGAACTTTGTCACTGCTGGCGGTTTGGGTTCGGTGGACATTGCGACACGCAGCGCAGCCTCGGCGGCGTCGAGATAGGCGGTGAGCTGCACGCGCGACATGTCGAGCGTCTCGGCGCACTTGTTGAAATGATGCCCTTCGCGATCCTCGGGCAGCATGTCGCGAATGTCGAGGTGCGGGAGCTGCAACACATCGCGGAGGTTCTGCTCATACTCATCGCGATTCAGTCTGCGCAGCGGCCCGCGGCCATGCGCGACGACTTCGGCGTGATCCACCGCATGAATCGAGCTGGCGAGCGACTTCACCAACGCGGATCGTTGCTCCGCAGGCAAATCCTCGGCCTTCGGCGGCATCTCACCTTTCTCCACGCGGTCGTGGATGCGAATCCAACGCTGGCGGGTGGCGTGATCGGCGAGATCAAACTTCAGCGCGGTGAGGTCGAGACCGCCCTTCTTGATTTCGCCATCATGGCATTCGATGCAGCTCTGCTCGATCTGCAGCGGCACAGTTTGAGATTGCACCGCAGAGATGGGGAGAACGCAGAAGATGGAGAAGAGGTGCTTCATCGTTTCACATTGAGGCATTCGCTGAGGTGCTCGCTGTCGTAGGCGTGGACGTTGGTGATGCGCATCTCCTCCATGCCGGTGCTTTTCTCGACGCTGCCCTCGATCTGATCGACCAAGTGCTCGCGCGTGAGTCTCCACACGACTTTGCCATCAGTGGTGATTTCGGCGAGGAGATCGCGGCTGTCGTCGGCGGTTTTGAGGTGAAAATCACCGCAGGCGATGAGGATGTGGCCGTTGCTCAACTGCGACATGCCAAGCAGATAGCGGCAGGAGAGGCCGAGGTCTTCTTTTGTCCAGCAATGCTTCGTTTTGCCTGCGACGTCGATATGGAGCAACTGACAGCCGGTGGAGGTGGCGACAAACAGCGATCCATCACCCGGCTGCAACATGGCGAAGGCCTTTTTCACCGTGGGCGTGGGTTTCAGCAGCGGATCGAGCGCGATGCTTTGCAAAATTTTGCCGGTCTTGATTTCGACCTTGAGCAACGTTTTGCGTCCGTATTGGCCGACCCAGAAGGCATTCTCGCCCGGCACGGCGCGGATCATGCGATAGCGAAAGTGCAGGGGATCGTCTTTGAGATCGGGCAGTGATGTCTCGCTCACGACGGCACCGCTTCGATCCACGATGCGGATCTGGCAAACGCCGCTGTCCATGAGTGCAAACTGCGCACCGCCTTCCAGCACCGCGATACTGTTTGCCTCCGCGCCTTTTGAGCCAGCACGCGCCTTGTGATCCAGCACGAGCTTCTTCGCCGCATCAAACACCGCCAGTCCGCCGCGATGCGCATAGGCGGTGCCGCCATCCGGCAGCCGCCAAGCATCATAGATGCCGCCATGGCCGGGATACTTGAGGAGGCCGGTGACTTTGCCAGCGCGATTGATTTCGATGACCTGGTTGTCAATGGCCAGGAGATAGCGTTCCTCGGCGGAGAGCCGCATCGTCAGCAAGACACACAGTAGGAATGGGATCGCGAGCTTCATCAGATTACAGGGAGTTTAGACGATGCCATTCACCACATTTTCCAGCGGCTGCCCTGTCACCGCCGCCAGGGCGATGCGGGCCGAGGTGCTGCGCATCTCGATCTTCGACTCCACGCTGCAAAAGGCGGCATGGCAGGTGGCAATGAGATTTGGAGCGGCGGCTTCTTCTTCTGTGCGCAACGGTTCGTCTTCGATCACATCGAGGCCTGCACCGGCGAGTCGCTCTTCATACAGCGCGGCGAGGATGGCGGTCTTTTTGATGACGGCTCCGCGGGCGGTGTTCACAACGAAGGCGCCCGGTTTGAGCAGCGCAAGCTCGCGCTCGGCGATGAGGTGACGCGTTTCATCATTCAGCGGGCAATGCAGCGAGAGGACATCGGTTTGGGCTAGGAGTTCATCGAGCGTGCGCACTCGCGTGATGCCCACGGCTTTGTCCGCGCCGTTTGGAAGGTAAGGATCATGGAAGATGACACGGAAGCCGAGCGCCTTCGCCCGCAGCGCCGTCGCGGTGCCGATGCGACCGAGGCCGACGATGCCAAACGTGAGCGTGCTGAGGCGGCGGAGCTTGGGGCCGATTTTGATGTTCCAGCCGAGTTGTTTGGCTTCTTGATCGAGCGGCAGGATTTGGCGGCACAGGGCCATAGCGAGTGCGATGGCATGATCCGCAACCTCCTCGGTGCCGTAGTCGGGCACATTGCACACAGCGATACCGCGCTCGCGAGCCGCTGCGACGTCCACGCTGTCGAATCCGACGCCGTTCCGGATGATGGCTCGGCAGTTTTTGAGTTTGGCGATGCCCTGCGCCGTCAGCGGCATGTTGTGCCAGATGATGATGGCATTGGCGGCAGCGATCTCGTCGTCGAGATCGGTATCCGTGTCGCAGAGATGCCGCGTGACCTTCGCAGCATTGCCGATGATGGCTTTTTCGATGGCGGACTCCGCATCGCCTTGCGGGGCGGTGCGCCAGTCGATGATGGCGATGGTGGGAGGCATGAAATGAGAAGGATGAGAGGAATGCGACGGATGCAGGTGGTTACTTTGCCCAGATCAAAATCGGTTGGGTGCCGACGCTCACAGTGGTATCACCTGGTTTCACACCGGCATCATGCGTGGTGTTGGGCATGAGGGGCATGCGTTCGGAGCGCATGACAGCGGCACCTTTAAGATTCATGGGAACGTTTTCGCGCGTGGCATGCCAGGCGGCGAGGATTGTCGGCACGTCTGCTTTCTCGGGTGTGAACTCAAAGAGGTAGCCGTCTTGCTCGGACTTGTGAATGGCGCGAGTGAAGCGGTAGTCGGCGAGGTGTTTGAGCATCCACGCGATGGCGTGATAGGATGGCTTCGGCTGGAAGTTGCGCGTGATGCCGGAGCATGCGTGGAAGGCGGGTTTGTCGGCGTCGTTGAAGAAAAAGATGAAGGCTTTGTCGATGCCCATCTCGGCAAAGAGGAAGTAGCTGCGCACGAGCCACATGGCCTGCTCGTCGTCGGTGCAGGTGATGAATTTCGCCATGTCGCCCTTCGGGTCGGGCTTCTGCGTACTGCAATCCCAGCCGAATTCGCTGACCCACATCTCGCGGCCTGCGGCGTTCTTGTCGCGCCAGTCGATCATGTCCTGGATCTTGCTGAGATAAGGCACGGTGGAGTCTTCTGGGTAGCTACGCTTCCAGGTGGGCCATCCATCTTTAATGGCGTAGCGATGGATGCGCAGCACGTCGATCATTGGCAGATGCGCTTTGAAGATCTCCGCGCCTTTCCAGTAGCGATCACTGCCGCCAGCCTCGGTGTTGCAGGTGGCGATCTTGAGCTTGGGGTTGCCCTCGCGCAGACCGCCTGCCATCGCTTTGAAGATGCGCAGGTAAGTGGCGTCATCGATGTGGCCCGGCTCGTTGCCGATCTCCACGCAGTCCACGAAGGGATATTTGCCACCAGGGCCGAAGTTTTCGGCGAAGCCCTTCGCATAATCATGGGCATCGCGCTCGATGTCCTTCCAATCTGCCGCTTTCATGTCGTCAAACTGGAGGCAGACGCTGATGCGCAAACCTTTGTCATGCCAGGATCGATAGACCTGCTCCCAAGACACGCGGTTCTTTGCGAAAGGCCATTGCGGCATGACGGAGGTGTCGTTGGCCAGATCCCACTTCACCGGATGATAGTCACGCACCACACGGCACACGGGCTGGTAAAGGTCAGGCTTGAACTGCACAGTGTGGCCGCAGAGACCGACGAAATCACGGAACAAGGGACGCTGCGGCGATTCAGCAAAGAGGCTGTGAGTCAGCGTGACCAGCAGAGCGGTGAGGAGTGAGGGGATGCGTTTCATGGTGGGCTGCGATTTCATCGCGGGAACGGACGCAGAACCTTCGCCAACGCCTGAATGCGTGCCTCGTCCGGCTTGCCATCAGTGTCGAGGGTGGGCTGAAGCCAGCCGCCTTCGTCGTGCTCGTTCCATGCATAGAGGATGATGGCGTTGGCGGGATTGAGATCGCGATTGGCCTTGGTCCAGGCGATGGCTGCGCGGATGTGGGCGGCGAGTTCATCAGGCGTGGCGGTCGTCGCGTCGATGAGTGGTTTTTGCTGCGCGGGCGGTGTGGGATCGGGTGTGGCTTTCACCCATGAGCACCACGAAGGCGGGCGCTCCTGGCGCGGGCGTGTGTCCCAGCCTGCGGAGGCAAAAGTGATGCATGGAGTGCGCTCGCTCTTCCATTTGCCCCACAGCTTCTCGCTCACCGAATGGGATGTGAGCCACTCATAGCTTTCGGGGTCGGTCGTGTAGCCTTTGCCCGAGCAGGCATACTCGGAGATGGCATCGAACCCGAGCGCCTCGCGGTCTTTTTCTGCCTCCCAGCCCATGAGCACCAGATACGGTGTCTTCATTCCTGCGGCGATGGTTTGACGCTTCAACTCATCCCACTCGGCCTTGCCGAGCTTGGTGGTCTTCGCGAACAAACACAACAGGGGGCGGCCATCGAGTACGGTTTGGTAATCGGGATGCCTGAAGTGCTCCACGATCTTGCCCCACGCTTTCACGCCCGATTTGTCCAGCCTCGCTCCTTCTTCGACGAGGCAGTAGCGGATGCCGTTCTTGTCCTTTGCGGTGAGAAAGCGATCCAAAGCAATGCTCAAGCCTGGCGCTTCATCCAGGTAGTCCACGAAGGCCCAATAGTTCAGCCCCGCTTGCGCTGCATACGCGATCTCCTGCTCCATGATGGCCTGCGAGTCGCCATTGATGCTGACTTTGCCCTCGCCAATGACACGAGCGAACCAAGGCAGGCGAAAATGATACTTCGGCTGCCCCAGCGAAATCTCCACTGCCTTCACCACACCTCCATCGCCATACCATCCGTCCCAGCGGATGGCTCCGACGATGGGTGCGTCATCGGCAGCGTTCAGTGCTGCCAGCGGCATGAGCAGCAGGATGAGCGTGGCGATGCGGCGTATCATGGATCAGGCGATGAGTTCTTTAATGACCCCATGCCCTTCGAGGCCGGTGAGGCGTTGTTGGAGGCCGTTGTGATAAAAGGTGAGCTGCTCGTGGTCAATGCCGAGCAGATGCAGCGCGGTGGCGTGGAGTTCGTAGCTGTGGGTAATGTTTTCGATGGCTTTGAAGCCGAGTTCGTCGGTGCTGCCGTAGCCGGTGCCGCCTTGGATGCCGCCGCCAGCCATCCAGGCGGTGAAGGCTCCGGCGTTGTGGTCGCGGCCTTTGCCGGAGCCTTGCGCGGCGGGCTGGCGGCCGAACTCGGTGGTGCAGATGACGAGCGTGTCCTCCAGCAGGCCGCGTGATTTGAGATCGGCAAGCAAAGCACTCGCGCCAGTATCGAGCACGGATCCCCAGTAGCCGTGATCGCGCACGAGATCTTCGTGGCTGTCCCAGTTGGGGCGTATTTTCTTCGCGGTGGTGTTTTCCGCTCCGCAGTAGATTTGAATGAAGCGCACGCCGCGCTCGGCAAGCCGGCGGGCCATGAGGCACTGGCGGCCAAAGGGGCCGATCTCGGGATCGTCGATGGCGTAGAGTTTTTTGGTGAGGTCGGTTTCACCGCTGAGATTGGTGACCTCGGGAGCGCTGAGCTGGAGTCGCGCGGCCATTTCATACGCGGCGATGCGGGCGTCGAGTTCGGTGTTGGCGGTGCGCTGCGAGGCGTGCTGGCGATTGAGCTTTTGCAGGAAGGCGAGCGTTTGCTGATCCTGCACGCGACCGGTGCCGCTGAAGTCCTTCGGCGGGAAGAGATCGGCGATGGGTTGCTCGGTGTTCGTGGCATCGAGCGTGGTGGCCTGATGCACGGCGGGGAGGAAGCCCGCGCCCCAATTGATCGGGCCGCCGGGTGGCAGGCCGCGTGGATCGGGCAGCACAACGAAGGCGGGCAGGTTGTCGCTCTCGCTACCGAGGCCGTAGGTGACCCACGCGCCCATGCTGGGGAAGCCGGGCAGCGTCTGCCCCGTGTTCATCATGAAGCAGCCGGGGCCGTGCAGCGCGGTCTTGCTTTGCATGGAGTAGATGAAGGCCATGTCATCGACCTGCGTGGCGAGTTTTGGGAAGAGATCGCTCACCCAGCGCCCGCACTCTCCGTGCTGCTTGAAGGGGTAGTAGCTCGGCTGGCAGTTGCCGGGCTTCGACGCGAAGAACTGTAGCTTGCCATCGGGATCGAAGGGCTTGCCCGCGCGTTTGATCAGCTCCGGCTTGAAATCAAACGTGTCCACATGGCTCATGCCGCCGGGGCAGAAGATCTGGATGACGCGCTTCGCCTTCGCCGTGTGATGCGGCTGCGCGCCGCGTGCAAGCATTGAACTCAAAGCGAGACCACCGATGCCACCAGCGGCGGTTTGGAGGAATGAGCGGCGTGAGTGATGAGCGTTCATAAATCGGTTCATTCTGGGCGGCCGTTCTCGGCGGGTTTCTTGCCTTCGATGAGTGATTTGGCCTGACGCACGAAGCGGCGGCCGAGGAGTTCGTAGCCGGGTTTGGTGTAGTGGAGATCGTTGGTCATCACGCCTTTGACTTCCTTGTCATTGAGATCATCGCAATCGACCCAAGCTCCGTGCGCATCGCCTTTCGCGACCTCGAGCTGGGCCTCTCGCACGATCTTCCACGCTGGCGGGTTGATGCGTTCATGATCGCTGATGCGGCCGATGACCGCGTTAAGGTCCGGGCGCTTCAAATCGCGGCGCAGGTTGGCGATGAGCTGCTTCAAGGAGTCTGCGTATGGCGCGTGCAGACCGGTTTTTGAGTCGTTCTCGCCCTGCATCCAGCAGAAGGTGACGGACTTCGCGTTCGGGTGCTCTTTTAGCATCGTGCTGAACTGCTCCAAGATGCGCGGGTAGAAAATGGTGCCCTTGTTCTTGTCCTTCTCACGCGCCTTCGCGACATCGACGCCGTGCTTCGTGGCGATGTCGTTCCATTCATCCACCCAGTAACGAATCGGCATGCCGCCGACCGCGACCTTGATGTAAGCCACGTCCGCATCGGGAAAGGCAATTTTCGCCTCCGGTTCAAAACCGAGCTTCGGGTCCATGCCCGCCATGTTTGACTGGCCGGTCAGGATGAAGAGATGCGCTGGCTTATCCGCTGCTGAAGCGAGCGAGACGATGGCGAGTGTGGTGAGGATGAGGTGTTTCATGAGTTAAAGAGAACGGGTGGATTTGCTGGTGTTGTCAGTTGATCCTATCGTGTGGAACGCTGTGCCATCGCATCCACCTCGCTCATCTTGAAGCGAATGCTGACGATGGAGCAGCCGACGTCTTCCTGTCGGTAGTTCGCATACGTCGTGGCGACGATGGTGCCGTCGAAAAGCAGGTGGAGGCCGGGGTAGAAGCCGTCTTTGAAGGTCTTCAGCAGACTCACGCGATACTGACCGGGCTTGCCTTGCTTTATATCGTCGTAGGTGCCGACCCAGGCGATGAAGCCGCCTTTGTCCTTCGATTGCGGCGAGGCGTTGCGGAAGACGATGACCATGCGGCCATCTGGTAAAGTGATGCCGTGGTGCCGATCTCCCGTGAGGCCCCACGGTGCGTCCACGGCTTGCGACCATGTTTTGCCCTCGTCGCTGCTGAACATGACGAGGCTGGTGCCGCTGCGTTTGTTTTCACGCATCAGGCAGCAGAGTTCATTGCCATCGGGCGAACGGAAGACATAGGGCTCGCAGGGGTGCTTGCCGTTGAGTTTCGTGCCATCGCAGGCCATCACAGGCTCCGACCAAGTGAAGCCACCATCGCGCGTGATGGATTGCAGCACTTGCAGCGTGCCGCCTTCGCCGATGCCGCCGCCGCGATGAAACATGCCGAGATGCGATCCGTCCTTCAGCCGAACGATGCTGGAGAACGTCATGATGTTGCGAAAGGAGTCGTCTTTGGCAATGCGTCCGCCGATGGGCGGCAGTTCACGCCAGGTCTTGCCATCGTCCTCGCTGACGATTCGCGGCATGAAACCTTCGTGACGGCCTTCAATGAGCTTGGGGTTCTCCTTGTCGGTCAAGGTGCGTGCGGCAAAGATCCACAGGCGCACTTTGCCCTGCGGATCGGTGATGCGATAGATGCTCGGGCAGTTCTTGAAGTTGACGTAGTTCGGCGGCAGCGCGTCGTCGATGCGCTTCCAAGTCAGCCCCGCGTCATCGCTGCGAGCCATTGGCCCTGCGTGTCCGCCGTGGCCGAGGTTCCAGACGCAAAACATCGTCTTGTGGTCCGCGAGCAGCGCCGTGGTGGGATGCGCGTGATACTCGCCCGGCTTCGGCGAGCCGCGTGCGATGACGATCTGCCGCTTGGTGTCATCTGAGAGGTCGATGTTGGTCAACGCCTCGCGCTGCTGCTGCCAAAGCGCCTTCTTTTCAGCAGGCGCGGATTCCCAAGCGCGTTTCGCGGCTTTCGTGGCGTTGGCTGCTTCGGGCTTCTTCAGATCGCGAGGTTCATCGTCTTGAGAAAGCGCGGCCAGCGATGTGAGAACGAGTGCGGTGAGGTGCGTGAGTGTGACGGCGGGTTTCATGTCGGCGATCGATGGACTTACTTTGCTGTGCTGCTCATCGGCCATGCATCCGTGCGGAACGGAAACGCGGGCAGGCCGGCCTTGTTGGAGAGATTGCACACGGGATGATTCGCCCAGGCGTAGCGCACGGCCACGGGACTCGGCACCTCGGGTGACCAGACGATGACTTGATCGCCTTCGATCCTAGCTTGGGCATTCACCCACTTCTTGGAGGCATCGCAGAGGATGAAGCCTTGCAGCCCGCTGCCTGGGCTGGGGAGTTCGAGGGGTTTCGCGGCCAGTTCGGGTTTGCGCTGGTTCGGGTGATAAGTCGCGGGCAAGGGGCGAGCGACGAGGCCACCGCCAAGGTGCCGGAAGCTGAGGATGGCTTTGCCTTCGACGATCTTCATCGAATCAAACACCGGACCGTTCCAGGCGAGGTCTTTCATGCCGTAAGTGTTGGCAAGGGCAACGAGCGCGAGGCGCTTGCCGACGTCTTGTTTGTTCAGCGGATGCAGGTCGCCGTCCTCGCAGGTGTCGATGAGGTTGGCGAGGCCGGTGTTAGGCAGGTCGAGCAGCGCGGTCTGCATTTCGCGGCATTCGGCCCACGGGCTGTCAGCGGGCTTGTTCGTGCGCGGACCGAAGCCGGCCAACTGGCACGAGTAGAAGGGAAAGTCGCCGATGTCCCAGCGCTGCCGCCAGTCGTTGACGAGAATCTTGAGGTGCTTCCCATAACGTGATTCGCCCACATTGCTCTCGCCTTGATACCAAGCCGCGCCGCGCATCGCATAGGGGATCAGCGGGTGCAGCATCGCGTTGTATTGTGATGGCACCGGCATCCAGTGCAGGGTGCCTTTCACGGGAGCCACGGGCATCTTCTGCGCAGTTTTTGGCAGTGGCTTGAAGGTCGCTTCGGCCTTCGACAGCCACTCACCATTCAGCGGAACCGTTGGCAGCTTCGGATTGAAGGGCACGATGGCAAACGCACCGCCTGTGATGCCGCTCTTGCCGGATTGAGCATGGAGTTTGATCGTCAGCGTGTTCCTGCCCGGCTTGGCAAGGCTGCGTGGAGGCACAGGGCGTGAGGGGCGGCGGATGTCATCCTTCGGCGTGGCCTCGAAGAACTTCGTGCCATTGAGATAGATCGTGGAAAAGCCCTGGCACGCGGGAAAATCCAGCCGCCAGGCATTGCCGAACTCCGCAGGCACTTCGATCTCACGGCGCAGCCAAATGACTCCACCATCGGCGAGGCCGAGTTTGGCCATAGAAGCAGGAATCGTCACCGTGCGCCAATCCGACGTGTTCGCATCCGATGCGGCAAAAGCAGTGTCATCGCATCTGCCCTGCGGATCGGCTCGATCATGCGCTGTCTCCCATTTAGCGAGCGCGGTCACATAGTCGGCCACGAGTTGCTCATGGTTCTCGTAGTCACTGATGAGATGGTCCATTTTCCCGACAAAGTCGGCATCCGAGTGTTTCGCCAGCGCCTCACGACTGGTCCATCCCTCCACCGACGAACCGCCAAACGAGGTATTGAGAATGCCCACCGGCACTTGCAGCCGCTCCTGAAGCTCACGAGCGAAAAAATATCCCGTCGCCGAGAAGTTTGACGTCGTCTCCGGCCCGGCGTCCATCCATTTCCCCGTGCAGTCAGCCTGCGGCTGCGTGTCCGTCTTCCACTCCACCAAGAACTGCCTCAGCAGCGGATTCGCCGAGTCCCGCACCACGTCCTTCGCATTCGCGATGCCTCCGACGTGAAGCCACTTCGTCTGCCCATCTACCGTCATCGCCATGTTTGACTGCCCCACGCACAGCCACACCTCGCCGACGAGCACGTCCTTCACCTCGACCTTGCGCCCCGCCTTGCCGGTGGCGACGAGCACGCGCTGCTCTGCGGAGGCCGCTATGGCATCGAGCTTCAGCGACCATTTGCCATCGGCATCGGTGATGGCCGACTTCGATTGCCCGGCGAAGGAGACGGTCACCGATTCCCTCGCATCCGCCCAACCCCACACGGCGACGGGCTTGTCGCGTTGCAAAACCATGTGATCGGAGAAGATCGAGGAGAGCTTGAGTTCTTCTGCTTGCAGAGGGAACACCGGTAAAAACAGCAGTGCGGCGATAAGAGTGAAGGCAGGCTTCATGAGAAGATTGTCGCGAAGTGTGTGACTGGCGAACGAGCTCACGGAATGGTCGCTGTGAAAGGCAAAGCTGGGAGTCCGTCGCTGTTGATGAGGTTGCAGTTGGAGTCCAACTTCCAGCCGAGGCGCACGGTGGTGGGTTGGGGAATGCCGGGGGCGGTGATGGTGACTTGGGGGCCGGAGATTTCGGCGGTGGCGGGGACGAACTTGCCATCGGAGCCGGCGAGTTCCCACGAATCGCTGGCTTTGCCGTCGCGCGTTTTCAATCCGGTTCCGGGTGTGGAGAAAGTAACGATGACGCGACTGCCTTCGCGCATGACCGACTCCATCATCGGGCTGGCATCGAGCGTTCCTTGCATGCCGTAGGTCCGTGCGAGCGCGAGGCGGGCGAGGCGTTCGCCGACGTTCTTTTTGTCGCGCGGATGCACTTCGTAGCGCGTGCCGGGCTCGGAGATGTCGTTGCAGACGATCATTCCGCTGTTCGGAATCTTCGTCAGGGCGCGTGTCTGTGCCTGCCACATCGAGAGAAGGGAGGCGTCGCTCTTTCGTGCGGGCATCTGCACGTAGTAAAAGGGAAAGTCGTGCCCCCATCGACTGCGCCAGTCCGCGACCATCGTCGCCATGAGTTCATCGTAGATCGCGGTCTTGTCGCCATCGGCCTCGCCCTGGTTCCAGAGCACGCCGCGGATGCCAAAGCCGATCATCGGCTCGATCATGGAGTGGAAAAACATGCAGCCACGGCGCTCCGGCGGATTTTGGAGAAAGGAGCTGTAAAACGGGCGCACCGGGCTGGCGTCGATGGGGAATGGCATCATCGGCCGGGCGAGCGCGTCGTTCTTTCGCGCCTCGGCGACCCAGGCGCGGACAGATTGCTCGATGAGCGGTAGGTGATTCATCGCCTCATCGCCCGTCAGCTTTTGATTCGCGGCCAGCGTGGCAAATGTCGGCGAGGATGCGAGCGCAGCCTCGCTGGTCCACGAGTAGATGGTGGAGCCTCCGATATTCGCCTCGATGATGCCGACGGGCACACGCTGCTGCCCGTGGACGGCTTTGGCGAAGTAATAGCCCATGCCGGACATGCGCCCGACGGTCTCCGGCGACAGCACGCGCCACTCGCCGAGATTGCGCCGCTGATGCAGCACATCGGCTGCTTTGGCATTGAAGAAGCAGCGGATGGCCGTGTTCGTGGCCTTCGGCTGTTCTTCTTCAGAACCAAGCGTTGCGCTCATCACGAAGCCCGCGTTCGACTGGCCCGAGTTCACCCAAACTTCGCCGATCACGACGTCTTCGAGCTTCAAACTCTCGGTCCTCGTCTTGATGGACATCGTGTCCGGCTTGTCGGTGGCTTTGAGGGTGCCAAATGTGACTTTCCATCGCCCGGAGGTGTCTGCGGTGGCTTGCAGAGATTGCCCTGCAAACGAGACCGCCACCTTTTCGCCCGGCTCGCACCAGCCCCAGACGTGGATCGGCTGGTCGCACTGCAAAACCATGTGATCGCTGAAAACATGCGCCGCTTCGAGTTTGCGGCGCGTCGGCGCGGGTTCGGCCTTCACGGCCGCTGGCGGTGACCACGCTACGTGCGGCGGAATCTGCACACCTTGCTCCACCGGCACGTCCTTCGCGACCATCGCCAGCGACTTCCAATACGCCTCGCTCTGTTGCTCCGCGAACGACGGCGGCTTGGCGGCCTTCAGCACGCCTGGCAGAGCTATCGCGCTCTTCAGCGCCGCCTCAACACTCGCAGCTTTGGCTTGTTTCAGCACTGGAGCGGAAAAAACAAACGGCAGACCGGGCCGGCCCCACGCCTCGCGCCACGACTGCACGACGTCTTTGAGGTCCACCGCGGCCACGGCCGACTGCTCATCGAACTCGCAGTTGAAGAGCACACCGCGAATCGCCATGGGCACCAACGGTCCGACTTCCGCATTGTAGGTGATCGATGATTTGTGGCGGATCGGATACTCGGCGCCGAAGGCGGGATGCACGCCGTAGAAGTTGAACGGGATGTGGCAGGGGAAGAGCAGCAGGTCCACGGGATCTTCACCGCGCCGCCGGCTCATGTTGAAGAGCCACGATTCCGCGCGCGCGATGTCGTTCGGGAGTTGCTGCCTGAGCTGTCGTAGCGCGTTCGCCTGTGATTTGTCGTTTGCATCCAGCTTCCACGCCAGCCACTCACGCGCCGCACCCTCGCGATTCACCAGGATCAGGCCAACGGGCACTCCCTGCGCCAGATGCAGCTCGCGACCGAAATACCACGTCACCGAATACGGCGCGATGCTCTCCGGCGTCACCGGCACCCACGCCACAGGCGCGGGAATATCCGCCACCGGCACCACCGACGTGTAACTGTCCGGCCGCAGGATGCGCACACCGGGAAACCTCGCCTTCGCAAGCTCCGGCTTCGGAGTCTGCAGCCTGCTCATGTTGCGCGGGATGCCCGGCCCCGCGCAGAGCCACACATCGCCGACCACCACATCCTCCGCGCTCACTTTCTCGCCAACTGCTTCGACATGCAGCGAACTACCTGCGGCATCCGCCGCCATCGCCTCCAGCACCACGCGCCACCGACCGTCCGCATCCGCACGCGCCGATTTGCGCTGCGATTTAAACGCCACCGTCACCTCGCTCTGCGGCGCACTCCAGCCCCACACCGGCACCGGCATGTCACGCTGCAAAACCATGTGATCAGCCAAGACGGAGGCGAGCTTCAACTCCGCTGCGGTGAGCGGCACGAGCGAAGTGAGGAATATAGCGAAGAGCAGTGTAAGCGTGGGTTTCATGGCCGTTGAGTTAGTTTCTGGTGTGGATGTGTTTTGAAACGCGACTTCGTTTTCACTTCTTCGGCGTGGGTGGCAGGACTTTGATCCACGCGAGATTGAAGGCGTAGTGGTCCTTGCTGGTGATGAGCTGGATGCGGCCGTCGCGGGTTTGGGTGATGGCGAGGTAGCCGTTGATGTCGGCGGTGGTTTTGCCTTCGGGGGCGATGAGGCGTCGGTCGGGCCAGGTCTTGCCTTCGTCGTAGCTGACGGCGGTGTAGAGGCCAGTGCCGGTGTAGTTGCCGCTGGTGGATTTGAAGGTGAGGCCTTGGCGCTGGTCTTTTGGCGTGCGGGCCTGATCGGTGAAGGAACACAGCACGATCGGGCCTTCCTTGAGCCGCAGCATGGCGGGGCGCTGCGTGTTGCTGACGACGGGAAACTCGCTGGCGGCATAGTTCCAGGTCTCGCCGAGGTCGCTGGAGTAGCTCACGGGCATTTTGAGGTCGAAACGCTTTTGCGCGGGCTCCTCCGCCGAGAGGCGACCGAAGGCCATGAGGCGTCCGTCGGCGAGTTCGACGATGGGGGAATGAATGCCCGCGATGAAAGGGCCTTTGCCTCCGGGTTGAATGTCATCCGATCCGCGACGATCCCGCCCGGTCTCGCTCCAGGTCTTGCCGTTGTCGCGACTGATCGAGAGTCCCGAAAAGTCGAACGGGATCGCGATGACGCCTTCCTTCGTGCGGATGGGATTGCTGGCCGACTCGCCGTGTGCCCGCATCACTTTGGCCTTGGACCAGGTGACGCCGTTGTCGGTGGAGCGGCGGATCAGGATGTCGCCGTGCTGCCGTCCTTCGACGATGTGGAAGAGCGTTTTGTCGCCATCCCACCAGATTTTTGGTGCGTGATCGTTCACATCCTGAGCGTCCCAGAACGATGAAGCTGGCTCCCATTCCTTTGCGCCATAACGCAGCCGCGAGGCGGCGTTTGCGGTGGTGAGATCGGTTTCGCCCATGGTGGAAAACCAAACGGCGAGCAAATCGCCATTCGGGCACTCGGTGATGGACGGGCTGTGATTCTGGCTGATGAACACCGGGCCGAAAGCGTCATCCGGGATGCGCACGAAGGGCTTCGGGCCTTCGTAGAACGGCGCATCTGCCGTGACACGGACACTCTTGTCCGTGAAGTCACTGCGGACAGGAGTGTCCGCATCACGCTGACTCACGTTCTGCGCATTCAGCGGCGGAGCGGCCAGCGCCAGCGGTTTTCCCTTTGGCAACTCGCCCTGCACAACGCGGAAGCCGATGCGCTCGCTCGCGGAGTTCGTCACCCACGAGCCGCGATTCGCCGAGCGCAGGAAGCGGATCATTGAGGAATGAAACCCGCCGCGAAACACGCGGCAGTCGCCATCGACGCGACCGATCGGATCGGTCTGTGCACCGCTTTCATACGGCCCATACCAATCGCTGCACCACTCGGCCACATTGCCGTGCATGTCGTGCAGGCCCCAGGCATTCGGCGTCTTCTCAGCGACGCGGAAGGAACCTGCGCCACCTGCCTTCGATTCCTCCACCGGATGAGTGAGGCCGATGATTTGCCCCTGCTTCAAGCTCGCCGCAGGCTTACCGGCATTCCTCCAATCATACTCACGCGGCATCGGTCCCGGCGGAAAATACACGCCGCGAAAGTTGTCCTCGCCGAACCACTTCTGATGCCCCTCCGGTAAATCGTCACCAGTATGAAAAAGCGTCGTCGTCCCCGCCCGGCACGCATACTCCCACTCAGCCTCGGTCGGCAGGCGATACGTCTTGCCTTCCTTCTTCGAGATCCACTCGCAAAACGCCACCGCCCGCTCCCACGTCACACCGGTTACCGCATCATCGTCGGCGGGCTTCAACTTCGGTTCGTTCTTTTTGAACTCGGGATCGAACTGCCGATATTGCGCCACCGTGACCTCGGTGACGCCGATGTGAAACGGCTGCGTGATCGTGACCTGATGCGCGGGCTTCTCATCGAAGTCGATCCGGTCGATGTCCTTGTGCATCTCGCCAAACCGCTTCTGCCGCAGATAATCTTCCAACGGCGGCCCGTCCTGGCCCATCGTGAAGGTGCCGGGCTGGATCGGCATGAGCTTCATGCCGATGGAGTTCGTGATGGGTTCGGCGGTTTGGCCCACGGAATGCACCGAAGACACGGAAAGGCTGAGAGGAATGAGGAAGAGGCGAATGGGTTTCATGTTCCGCGTATTTCGTGTGTTTTGTGGGCCATGCTGCTGCGGCTTCACTTCACTCGCTTCAAGCGCACGGCTTGAATCTCGATGTCGGGGGCGGCGGTGACTTGGAGGTCGTGCGATCCGGCGGGGATGGCGAGAATGCCGATGCTCAGAGGCTTGAAGACCTTGTCAGGGACTTCCCAGCGCGGGATGAGATCGCGGCGCGGGATTTCCGGCGGATCATAGACGGTTGTGACGGTGCTGCGGGCTGTGGTGTCGCCGACTGTTACGCGGATCTCGCCGCCGGGGGTTTTGGCGGTGTGCAGGACGCTGATTTCGTAGCGTGCGGCTTGCGGCACTTCGAGCCGCCAGGCCATGGCGGCGGTGGGCGTGGGAAAGGTGGCCCAGTCGTAGTCCCAGCCTTTGCCGAAGAGGCGGGCTCCGCCGATGCGGGCGGCATTGGGAATGAGCAAATCGGTGCCTTCGGTCAGGGTGATGGGAAAACGTGCCACCTTGCCCCCGGTGGCTGAGGTTACCTCGTGAAACCAGGCGAGATAGTCCTTCTGGAATGCGGCGGCGAGTTCGAGCTGCTTCGCGGCGAGGTTGGTCTTTTCGCCGGGATCATTCCGCAGGTCGAAGAGCATCGCCTGCTTGCCGTCATGCACCCAGCGATGCGTCGGGGTTCTCGCGGTGCCGGGATACTCGCGGATGAGATCGCCGTCTTTGCCGCCACGACCGGTGATGTCGAAGAGCGTGCGCTGCGGCCACGAGGAGGCCTCGCCTTGCAGCAGTGGCACGAGGCTGAGTCCATCGAGGGGCGGGCCTTTCGGCAAAGGCACGTCGGCGAGTTCGAGCAGCGTGGGCAGGACATCGACATGCTGCGTGATTTCGGTGACGCGGCTGCCTGCTCTCAATTTGTCCTGCCAGCGGATAAAGAAGGGCACCCGCAGTCCGCCCTCGAAGACGCTGCCCTTGCCGCCTCTCATGCCTCCGTTGTAGCGGGCAGTGTTGGGGCCGTTGTCGGTGGTGAACAGGACGATGGTGTTCCCGGCGAGGCCGAGCTGATCGAGCTTTTTCAGCATGCGGCCGACGTTCCGGTCGAGGTTCTCGATCATCGCGTAAACCGCCGCGTCCTTGGTCTCGAAGCCGAGGGTGCGATATTTCTCGAACAAGTCCTGCGGTGCCTGCATGGGCGAATGGCAGGCGTTGAACGGCACATAGCAAAAGAACGGCTGCGCCCTGTTACGCTCGATGAAATTCATGGCCGCATCGGCGAGCACATCCGTGATGAATCCCTTCGTCGGCGTGCTGACGCCGTTGTGCTCGAACTGTGGATCGAAGTAGTTGGGGAAGAAGCCGCCGCTGAAGCCGAAGAACTCGTCGAAGCCCTGGCCGCGGGCGGTCGAGGGATGATTGGAGCCGTTGTGCCATTTGCCGAAGCAGCCGGAGACATAGCCAGCGGACTTCAGCGCCTCGGCCAGGGTGGTTTCACCGCCATGCATCACTTCGAGGCCGTCCGAAGTATTGATCACATGCAGCCGCGCATGATGTCGCCCGGTAAGCAGCGACGAGCGTGTCGGTGAGCAGACGGGGCTGACGTGGAAATGCTCCAGCTCGACGCTTTGGGTTCTCAGCCTGTCGAGCGAGGGCGTGGCGAGTTTGTCATTGCCATGGCAACGCAAATCGCCCCAGCCCATGTCGTCGGCGAGGATGAGGAGGATGTTGGTCTTCTCCGTTTTGGATGGTGCGTCGGCGGCGTGGAGCGGCGCGAACAGGACAACCGCGAGAGCCGTGCGCAGCAAGACGGCGCGCCACGCTGATTTCAAAAGAGTGAAGGCAACGGTGAGCGTGGCTTTCATTTCATCAGCTCTTCGATTTTCGGCTGCATGGCCTTCGCCCAGGTCTCATAGCCCTCGGCGTTGAGGTGGATGGGATAGGGCTTCTCGTCCTGGAAGAACCGCTTGGACAGGGTGCCGTCGGACTCGAGAAAGTGTTGGCTGAGATCGAGCCAGAAGACTTTTTGGTTGTCCGCCAGCTTCTCGATCTGTCGGTTCACCTCGTCGTTGCGCTGGCGTTTGATGGCTTCGCCCCGGGGAAAAATCGCGAGGAGGAGGACTTTGGCGTCGGGGGCCTTGGCGGCCAGCGTGTCGAGGATTGCACGGACGCCCTGGGCGGTGTCGTCGGCGGTCTCGGTGCCGAAACGATGCCCGGTGTTGTTGGTGCCGATCATGAGGACGAAGAGCTTTGGCTGGTAGCCGTCGAGTGTTCCGGGGAATCCGAGCCGCCAGAGCACGTTTTCCGTTTTATCCGCCGCGATGCCCAGGTTCAGGGTGCGGTGGGCGGGAAAGTGTTTCGTCCAAATCTCCGCCGGGTTGCCGCTCTGCCAGCCCGCGGTGATCGAGTCGCCGATCAAGACGAGATCCCACTTGCCCGGCTTGGCCGCCGCCGCCTGTCGCTCGACGATCTTCATCCATCCCGGATTGTCCGTTCGCGGCGTCGGCGTGATGGCAAGCGGCTTGCCTGGAGTCGGCGCGGGTGGATTCGACCGGGTCGGAGGGGAGACCGGAGAGGGTTGGGTCGGGGGCGCGGGGCTGGCGACGGCCAAGGCAAAGTCATCCGTGCGGAAGGGCGATGCGGGCAGTCCGGCTTCGTTGAAGAGATTGCAGGTGGGATTGTCCGACCACGCGTAGCGCACGGCGATGGGCGTGGGCACTTGGGGTGAAGAGACGAGCACGGTGTCGCCGTCGATTCTCGCATCGGCCCAGAGCCATTTTTTGTCCGCTCCGCAGATCGCGAAGCCTTCGAGCTGGCTTTGCGGGCGGTTGCGCACGAGCGGCGCGGTCTTGCCGGCCTTGCGCATCACGTCGTAGGTCGCGGGCACTTCTTTGGCGACGAGTCCGCCGCCGAGGTGATCAAAGCTCAGGCGGATGGCGCTGCCTTCGATGTTCATCGACGTGTAAAGCGGACCCGAATGCACGACATCGCGGCCATACGTTTTCGCGAGCGCGATTTGAGCGAGACGTTCACCGGCGATCTGTTTGCTCTGCGGATGGATGTCCTCGGACTCGCCAGTGTCGATGAGCACCGCCATGCCGGTGTGGGGTACGGAGAGCGTCTTTGCCTGCGCCTCACGCAGTTCCGCCCACACGCTTTCGCCGGGCTGGTCCGTCTTCGCGCGGTAGTTCGCGAGCTGGCAGAAGTAGAAGGGGAAATCGCCCTGCTGCCAGTGCTGTCGCCAGTCTTGGATCAGCAGCGGAAACGAGGTGCGGTAAAGGCTGGCGTTGCCTGTGTTTGACTCGCCCTGATACCAGAGCACGCCGCGAATGGCATACGGCAGGATGGGATGCACCATGCCATTGAAAAGCCTGCCGGGCAGCACGTGCTGGCCGGTGAGTGGTGGCACGGCTTTCTTCGCAGCGGCATCGAGCGGAGGCAGCGCATACTCGACCTTTGCCATCCAGCCGTCGAGTATCTTCGTGGTGCCCACGCTTGGGAACCAACTGAATCCCGGAGGCTCGGCCGGAGCAAAGAGGCGCACGGCGAGGTGGTTCACGCCTTCCTTCAAAAGCGTGGGCGGAATCAAGTAATGGCGCACGCTGATGAGGCCGGTGAAGTTGTCCACGCTTCGCTCGCCGATGAGCGTGCCGTTCCAATACACCTGGTCAAACTGCGCCGTGGGACCGAACTGCAGCACCTGCACCGCGCCGGTCTGCCGTGCGCTCAAGGAGACCTCCTTGCGAAACCAAAACGCGCCGAACTTCGGCAACGAAGGATCGGACACCGGCCCGCTGTCCTTCACCGCCACCCAGCCGTTGTCTTTCGAAACCGGCCCGCTGAGGAATCGCGATACATCGCCCGAGGTGCGGTCTTCGCGTTGCGTCCGCTTCAACCACTCACGAAAGGCGCTTTTGTTGCGCTCGCTCATCGTATCCAGGTTCTTTGCGCCTGACGCCAGCTCCGGCACGCTGGCTAGCGAGGCCGGACTGATCCACGGCTCCACCTTCGAGCCTCCCCAGCACACTTTGATGAGGCCGACGGGCGTCTTCAGCTCACGCTGGATGCTTTTCGCGAAGTAGTAGCCCGCCGCGATGAAATCCTCCGTGGTGCCCGGTCGCGCCACCGTCCAGTAGCCCTGCACATCGTCCACGGGTGTCCTGGCAGAAGGATTCTTCAGCACATGAAACTGTCGCAGCGTCGGATTCGCCGAGGCTTCGATCTCCGCAGCCGCGCTCGTGATCGCTTTCATGTCGAACTCCATGTTCGACTGCCCGCCCCCCGCCCACACCTCCCCCACGATCACATCGGCGATCTTCACACTGCGGTTCTGGGTCGGCGACTTCACGATCATCTCGCGGGAGTCCGCGCTGGCTTCGAGGGCATCGAGCTTCACCGTCCATTTGCCATCCGCATTCACCGTCGTGCTCTTGCTCTGCCCGGCGAACTCCACCACGATCTGCTCCCCCGCCTCCGCCCAGCCCCACACCGGCACCGCTTTGGCGCATTGCAGCACCATGTGCTCGGAGAAGATCGAGGGGAGTTTGAGATCGGCTGCTTGCAGTGGGAAAGACGCCGCGAGCAGCAGGGTGGTGAGAGCTGTTAGGGTGCGTTTCATGATTCAGCGAATCCAGATCCCCTTCCCCGTGCCGCCTTTAGGCGTCGTCTTCGGGTAGTCGGGGTTGGTTTTTTGCTCGATGACGCGGACGATTTGGTCGGTGGGCAGATCGGTTTTAGCATCGCGGATGCGAACGCCGGTGACGGAGACATTGCGCACGGTGCAGTCGAGGTCGGGGGAGAATATTTCAGTCCATTTGGTGGGATCATCGGGCTTACCGTGCTTGTAGGTCATGGACTTCGGACCGAGGGCGATGAGGTGCCAGTCTGGGGTGATTGGGTGATGAATCCGCACGTTTTGAAGAACGAACACGTCTGTTTCAGCATGGACTTCGATCTTGCCGGGACGGTGGAAGGTGAGGTCTTCGAGGCGGAGGTTCTTGAGCGAACCGACGCCGATGCTGAAGTCGTTGTCGCGTCCGAGTTCGAGGTTGGGCTGGTTGTAGAACTTGAACTCGGCGATGTCGGTCGCTCGGCGGATGGTGATGTCGTGGATGGGGCAATCCAGCGTGGTGCCGTCGCTGAAGCGTTTCACACCGGGCAGCAGGCGGATGGAGTTGGCCGAAGGGATGCCATCAGGAGCGCCGTGAACGTCCTCGATGATGATGTGATGGATGGCACCGAAGCTGGGCGCGTAGTTTTTCCATTCCCAGGCATTCAGCGCGACGGTGTCATCGTGCGAGACACCGCTGACATTGCGGATGAGACCGTTGCTCGCGGGGCCGTTCACATGCACGCCATCGCGTCCGTGCTCGTCGAGCGTGACGCCATCGACAGTGAAGTCGCGCGCGTTCGCCAGATGCACGCCGAAGGCTTTACTCTGACGGATGGTGATGTTCTTTACTGAAACGCGGCGGACATTTTGCAGCAGGATGACCCCATGCGTGCCGTGGACGTGCGCTTGCTTCGAGGAGTGACCGCGCGCGTTACCCTCGCCGAAGGTCGTCCAGATACCGCCTTCGATGTGGATGTCGGTGTCGGGTTGTGTGTCGGCGGGCACGGGCTTGTCAGCAAAGCCGACGATGTGCTCGTTGCGCACCATGCAGGTATTGGTGCCGGGTTTGAGCTGGATCACAGTATCCGTGTCTGCGGTGATCTTTTGGCCGGATTTGAGAATGATCGGGCCATCGAGCACATAAGAACGGTCGCGCTTCGGGAGATGCACGGCGTTGTTTTTGTCGAGCGCGGCCTGGACGGCGGCGTTGGCGGTTTCGCCTTCAAAGGGAAGTGCTGCGTGCGATGCGGTTGCAAGCGAGAGCATCACAATGATGCCGCGCATGAATGTATGTTCAGAGCGAGCCATGAGCGGTCATACCTTCTCCCAAGGAGCGCGGAGTGCGGGTTTCTCGGTAAGGAAATCCAAACCGCCGCGCAGTTTGCCCTCCTTGGTGAAGTAAGGGTGGAAGCCCTGGCCATTGATGCCGTTGCCATCGTAGCGGTCGCGGCGCGTCGAGATGGCGATGCCTTCACGCAAGGCCCAGCCCATCCAGCCAAAGCCGGCCTCGCTGAGCAAGGTGGTGTAATATTTTGCCACGTCGGCACGCGTGGTGTCGTCGAGACAACCGGGGATGGTTTCGTTGACGAGCATGGGCTTGCCGTGGCGCTGCTGGATCGCCTTGTAGCTGGCGATCTTGGCTTCCAGCGCCTTGCGTTCGCGATCATACGGATGACCACAGAGCACATCCATGAGCGGCGCATAGGTGTCGATGTTGCCGCCGTTCATCGTGCCGATGGTGATGGGATGCTGCACACCGCAGGCACGCACGGTGGACGCGATGTCGCTGAGCCAGGCAAACTCGCGCTTGTTGGCGTCGCTGTTCAAATCATGCGCCTGCGGTTCGTTGCAGAGATCCCAGATGAGGATGCGATCATCCTTCGCCAGCGGCGTGACGAGCGCCTTCACATACTCCAAAGGCTGGTTCCAGCCGGGCTTCAAATTTTCCACATAGGTGCCACCGTAGTCGAACTTCGAGTCGTGCCAGCGATTGAAGAGACACGGCATGACCTTCATGCCGCTCTCCGCGATGGCGGCGACAGCATCCATGAAGTTTGCGGTGACTTTTTCAGGATCGCGAATCCATGCCGTGTATTCGATCCACAGCCGGATGCAGTTCGCGTGCACCTGCTTCGCCAGCGCCACCTCCTCGCGCATCCAGGCTCCATCATAAAACCACCACGCATCCTCGATCCGTGCCGCCCATGAGGGAATGATGCTGAACCCGCGCAGCCAGCCGTACTCGGGATAGGCGTGCAACGTGGGTTTCGGAGTCGCCGCGCTGAGGGGATCGAGCGCGCCTGCGAAGGTGGCGGCGGCGATGGTTTGCAGCGCGTGGCGTCGGGTGATCTGTGAAGAGTTCATGGCTTTATCAAAAGTAGAGCGCGAAGGCCATGAGCTAGTCCACATACACAAACTCGTTGGCGTTAAACAGTGATCGGCAGAAAGCGAAGAGGTCGTTGGCTTGGATAAACTCAGCGGCGAGCTGTTGCTCTTCGCTGGTGGGTTCGCGAGAGAAGGCGAGGGCGTAAGCGAGGTGGATTTGCTTGGCGAGATCTGGGCCGGCTTCTTTTTCCAGGCGCTCGGCAAAGTAGCGGGACTGGCGGAGGATGAAGTCGTTGTTGAAGAGGGCGAGGGATTGCAGCGCAGTGGTGGTGGTCATGCGCGCGGGCGTGAGGTTCGCGGGATCGGGGCAGTCGAGCGTGGTGAGAAATTTCTGCGGCGTGCTGCGCACAACGAAGCGGTAGATGCTGCGACGCCAAAGCTCGGGCGTGTCGGCGGTGATGTGCTGATACACAGGCGCGTAGCCTTCGGTGTAGGTGAAGTCGGTGAAGCCCGGGCCGCCAGTGTTCTGGAGGTTTAGTTTGCCCGAGACAGCGAGCACAAAATCGCGCGTGGCCTCGGCTTCGATGCGGCGTGGGTTTTGTCGCCAGCGAAGGCGGTTGTTGGAGTCGATGTATAACGAACTTCCAAGTTCGTTCTTCAGGCTGGCGTGAGCGACAGGTGAACGAGCTTGGAAGCTCGTTCTACGATAGGCGTCGCTCATCACGATGAGCTTGTGCATGTGTTTGAGGGACCAGCCGCTTTTCAACAACTCCCCGGCGAGATAATCGAGCAGCTCAGGATGCGAAGGCTTGCCACCGCCTAGGCCGAAGTCGCTGGGGGTGTTCACGATGCCTTGGCCGAAATGCCAGTGCCAGAGGCGATTAACGAGGACGCGGCGGGTCAAAGGATTGCGCGCATCTGTGATCCAGGCGGCGAGTGCCTTGCGGCGGTCGCCTTCAGAGCTGTCGAGGCTGCCAAGATCAGGTTTGAGATCGCGCAGGAGACTCAGGGTGCCAGGTGGGATGGATTCTTCGCCGGGAGACTCGGGATCGCCACGTTTGAGAATCTGAATGGCAGGCGGTTGGTCGGCGATGACGGCATAAACCTTGTTCGTAGAGACTTTGGCATTCAGTTTCGAGCTGAGTTGTTTCTCTTCGGCTTGCAAGGCGTTGACGCGAGCCTTGTCGGCGGCGGAGAGCGGCTGCGATTCGATGTCGAGCGTGAGTTTGGCATCGCCGAGAAAGAGCAAGTCACTGCCGATGCCGTCTCCTCCATCGGTGGCGATCAACGTGAAAGTCGGCGCATCTGCGGGGATGCTGAGGTCAATGCGAGCGGACTCATCTTTACGCATCTTGAGGCGCTGGAACTTTTGTTCGCTGCCGACAAAGACGCTGAAGTCGGCAAGACTGCTGGCGGCCTGTTTGCTGGCTCCAAAACCGACCGTCGCGGTGAGCCGCATCTTCGTGTAACCGCTGGCCTGGCGGATTTCTTTGAGATCGAAGGTGACGGCGCTGTTCGCGTGCTGCCCGAGAATGCTGTGACCTTCCTTGGCGAAATCCGAGCCGTCGATGCTGGTGGAGACTTGCGAAGCGAGCGGTCCGTTGCGGATGGCATCCCAGGCTTGCGCGGAGGTGGGCGGCACACCTTTCACGGGCTTTTTGAAGGCGATGTTTACTTCCTCCCGGCCATCGGGAACAAACAGCCACTGCACAAACTTGGGGGCGTTCACATGACCCCACTCGAGTTTCTGAAGGCGGTTGGCTTTGATGTCGCGGTGGTAGCCGAGTTTATCCTTAGCCACGGTGCCATTGCCGACGTGCAGGCCCGCCCCTTTCGTCCCGGTGCCACGTCCATTGCCACCGCCAATCATGTCGGCGAGGTCGAGGCCTTGGCCGGTCAGTTTGGCGAGTTCGGTGGTGACTTGGCGGAGCCGTGTCTGCGTTTTGGCCCGCTCTGCGGCGAGGCGCGTTGCCTCGGCAGTGTCGAGGTCGCGATTGCCGCGCTTCAATCCGGCAAAGACAGACCAGAGCGAGTAATACTCGCGCTGCGAGATGGGATCGAGCTTGTGATCATGGCAGCGGGCGCAGTTCACCGTCACACCGCACGCGGCGGTCATGACCTGCGTGACCATGTCATCGAGATCAAGCGTGCGGGCACTGCGGCGGAGGACATCGCTCTTCGTTTCGACCTGCCCGACGAAATCCCACGGCCCTGCGGCAAGAAAACCGGTGGCGGCGATGGCTTGCGGATCATTCGGCGAAAGGACATCGCCTGCGATCTGCTCACGGAGGAACTGGTCGTAGGGTTTGTCGGCGTTCAATGCGTTGATCACGTAATCGCGGTAGCGCCAGGCATTGTCGCGACGCTGATCACGCTCAAAGCCGTGCGTGTCCGCGTAGTGTGCGATGTCGAGCCAGTGGCGCGCGTAGCGCTCGCCGTAGCGAGGTGAGGCGAGCAGACGGTCAATGAGTTTTTCATACGCCTTCGGGTCTTTGTCTTGAATGAATGCTTCTACTTCTGCTGGTGACGGCGGAAGGCCGTGGAGATCGAAGCTGAGGCGTCGGATGAGTGTGCGGCGATCTGCTTCAGGCGAAGGCTGAAGTTTGTTCTCAGCAAGCTTCGCGTGGATGATCGAATCGATGCTCTGAGGCGTGCTGAACTTCGTTAACGGCTGCCAAGCCCAGTGCTGGAGGCGTTTGTCGGCCAGCGCGGCTTTGTCTGTGGCGTTTTCAGGCCAATGGGCACCGGATTCGATCCATGCTTTGATCGCAGAGACCTGCGACGAAGTGAGCGGATCACCTTTCGGCGGCATGCGCTCCTTTTCATCCGTGTTGGTGATGCGCTGGTAGAGAGGCGATTTGCCGAGGTTGCCCGCAATGATGGCCGGACCATCGTGACCGCCTTTGAGAGCGAAGGACTTTGCATCAAGGCGGAGTTCGCCTTTCTGCTTCTTTTCGCCATGGCACTCGATGCAGCGTTCTTGGAGCAGCGGACGAATCTCGCGGTCGAAATCGACGGCGAAGGCGGAAGTGATGAAAAAGAGGAAAATCGCGGGTTTCATCGTTTGGCCTTCGTTTTGGCGGCGAGATCGCGGGCGGTCTCCTCCATGTGATGTTTCATCGCCTTGGCGGCGGCGGCGGCATCGTGAGCGGCCACGGCGGTCAGAATGGCGGTGTGATGGTCGATGGCACGCTGCTGGCCGACATTGCCGATGGTCACGCGACGGCTTTCGCGGCCGAGATCGGCCAGGGATTCGAGCATCAGTTTAAGAATCTCGTTGCCGGCGATGCGGGCGAGGGTGCGGTGGAAGTCGATGTCGGCTTCAACAGCCTCATCGTGGGTTTCAGCGGCCACCAAGCGGTCGTGGATGGCGCGAAGTTGCTTCACATCGGCCACTTTGGCCTTCAAGGCGGCCTGACTCGCGATTTCAGGCTCGATGGCGGCGCGGGCCTCGCTCAACTGCCGCAGGCGCTCGGGTAATTCGGGCAGTAGCAGCGAAAGGGAGCCGCTGAGCGGCTTGTGGAGCCGGTTGACGGCCCGGATGCCGCTGCCGTGGCGGATTTCGAGCAGGCCTTGGAGTTCGAGGCGTTTGGTAGCCTCGCGCAGCACGGTGCGGCTGACGCCGAGGCGCTCGGCCATGAGACGTTCGGGCGGCAGCTTGCCATCGCCAGACTCGACCTCGTCACGCAACTGGCGTGCGAGACGCGAGCAGACCTGCTCGACGAGCGATGGAGTGGGTTTGAGCGGGGAGAGAGTCATGCAATTGGTAGGAGGTCATACCAATTACGAGAGTCCCTGGCGGCTCTTTCAGGACAGATTGGGTCTCGATGGCCAGGCCTCCGACAGCAAGTCTCGCAGCACTTGCGGCTTGAGCACGCGACTGAACGCTGGACAATGACGCGCCGAACCGACGACTGATCCGAAATGCACCTCCGCGACACATTGCTCAATCTCGCCATCACCTGCGTGCTGGTACTGATCATAGTGCTGGTGGCGATTCTTTTGAAGGAGAGCCGCCCTGCGCCGCTGCCAGCGCTGCCGGTGGGTGTGGCGCAAGTGCCTCCAGGACAGAATGCGGACGCTGGTCGTGTGCCGCTGTCAGAGTTCAAGGTGTTTCCCAAGGCACGCCTTGTGGAGAGCCGCACCAATGAAGCAGACACCCTGCGCATCAAAGTGAGCGACACGGAGGATGAGCAGGTGTTTGTGCTCTACTTCGTGGATGCGCTGGACCCGGAGTGGACGCACCCGCAGCGTGTGCAAGAGCAGGCGCGCTACTTTGGCGTGAGCAGTCAGCGCATCGTGGATGAGGGCAAAAGAGCGGTGCAATACGTGACGCAACTGCTGAAGGAGCACCCGTTCACGGTGATGACGCGCTGGGAGCAGGTGCCGGAGCGCAGCCGGTTTTATGCGCTGATCCTGGTGGAGTACAGTCCCGGGAAGTGGGTTTACTTGGCGGATCTGCTGGTGCAGCAGGGTTATGCGCGAGTGGCGGGTGTCACCACGAGCCTGCCGTCGGATGCGCGTTCGCTGAATGACTACGCCTTGGAGCTTCAGGCTCTGCGGAAGCAGGCGGAGCAGAAAAAGGCGGGCATATGGGCGGCTTCGAAGCTGTGAGAGGGCTTAAAACTCCGGCATTGATGAATCATGATGCGTTGATACGATGGCTTTACCTTGGCCTCCATTCTCAAATCTCTGAGCCTTATTGCTGACCCGACGCGGGTGCGGCTTCTGCTGTTGTTGAAACAGGAGGAACTCAGCGTGGCGGAGTTGCAGGAGGTGCTTTCATTACCGCAGTCGAATATTTCGGCCCAATTGGCGAAATTGAAGGCCGCAGGACTGGTCAGTGATCGCCGCAGCGGCAAGAACCGTCTCTATCAACTGGATGAACCCAGCGCGAAGGACAAGGAATCCCATGAGCACTTTCTGGCGCTGATCGAGGCGGCCGGCGGTGAACTGCGCGAGGTGACCAAGGACAACGAGGCGCTCAAAGTGGTGCTGCGGAAGCGTGCACAGACGGCGCAGGCTTATTTCGACGCGCTGGCGGGCAAGTTTGGCCGCCATTACATCCCGGGACGCTCGTGGAAAGGCCTGGGCGAGACGTTGCTCAAACTGATGCCGCCGCTGATCATCGCAGATCTGGGCGCGGGCGAGGGGACGCTTTCGCAACTGCTCGCGCAGCGGGCAAAAAAGGTGATCGCCGTCGATAACAGCGAAAAGATGGTGGCCTACGGCGCGGAACTGGCGCTAAAGCATGGCTTCACGAACCTCGAATTTCGCCTGGGCGATCTCGAAGCGCCGCCGATCCCACCACTGAGCGTGGATCTGGTGTTTTTGAGCCAGGCGCTGCATCACGCGCAGAATCCCGAGAAAGCACTCAAGGCCGCGCACATGCTCTTAAAGCCGGGCGGGAGGATCGTGGTGCTGGACTTGTTGAAGCATCAGTTTGAAAAAGCGCGTGATCTGTATGCGGATGTGTGGCTCGGCTTTTCCGAAAGCGAGCTGCATGACATGCTGGGCCGTGCAGGCTTTAAAAAAATCGAGGCCAGCGTGGTGCATCGTGAGAGCAAGAGCCCGCACTTCCAGACCATCCTGGCGGTGGCGGAAAAAGAAAACCGCCTCACTGCTTCGGGGCACTGGAGCGGCTCGTAACGCGGGCGGCGGGCATCGACAGGCCGTTTTGCAGCAGCGTGAGGCCATTGATCTTCTTTTTGTCATCACGCGTGAAGACGAGCGTGGCATCAACAACATCGTATTCAAAACGGTCGGCGGCGGTTTCAAACACGGGAACCGAAGGCTGGCCCTCAAGCTGGGCAAACAACGTGTTCGCACGCACGGTGACGGTGAGTTTCTTCAACCCCATGACGGCATACTCTCCGGCGTAGGGCTGCAGTTCCTTCGAGGTGCGCAGTTTGTAGTCGGGAGGCGTGCCGCTGACGCGTTTCGCCGTGAGTTCACGGCCGTTTTGGAACAACGTGAGCGACTGGATCGCGTCTTTGTCGCGATTGAAGCCAATCTCCGCCGCCACGGCCTTGTAGAAGAAGCGATCCGGCGCTTTGGCAAAGGCACGCAGGAACGCCTGGCCGGTGAGGTTCACCCAAAGCTGGCCGTCACGCAGCAGCACGGTGAAGCGTGAGTCGCGATCCATCTCATACACGCCAGGGTATTGTTGCATCGATTCCGCAGGCAGTGTGATCTCCTTCTGAACAGTCGGAGGCGTCGTTTTGGCTTTCGATGTTGCGGAGATCACAGCAGAGCCGCCCAAGCTGTTGTTGCTGATCAAAACAACGCGAACGATGCTCTTCGCGGGAATCACCTGCAGCCCGGAACAGTAGCCGCCAGTGCCACCGTCGTGATGGAATGTTAAATCGCCGTCCAACTTGCTTATGAACACTCCGAGACCAATCTGACCGCCGAGAGCAGGCGCATCGGCATGCGGTTTCAATGCGATGGCGAACGCCTCCTTCAGCGGCGTCTTTTCTGGATGCAGCAGCGCATCGCCGAACTTCAGCATGTCCGCCGCCGTGCTGCGCAGTGCTCCGGCTCCGGCCATCGCATTGAAATGCCACGGCCTGACCACTTTTTCGCCGGCATGCGGCGTGGCATGCGGCATTCTGGCCGGCTTCACCGCTGTGTCGTTCAAACCGAGTGGCAGGCAGACCTTCTTCGTCACCGCGTCCTCCCAGGTCGTCTCATACACCCTGCCCAGCAGATAGCCGAGCAATCCCACGCCGACATTCGAGTAACTGCACGCATACGGCCCCTCGCCCTCAAGCTTCGCGTTCGTGAGAAAGGCCCCCAGCAGCTTCCCATCGTAATTCGCATACGGATCTTCCTCGGCCATGCCTGCGGCGGCGTTGGCCGGCAGGCGCGGCAGCCCGCTGGTGTGCGTGGAGAGCTGCTCCAGCGTGATCGCGGCGATACGCGGATCGTCAAATGGTCGTTTCAGAATCAACAGGCTTCCAACCGTCGTCTCCAGCGTCACTTTTTTCTCCACCACCGCCTGCGCCAGCAGCAATCCGGTGAAAACCTTCGTGATCGAGCCGATCTCGAACACAATTTTCTCCGGCGGCGTGTCCTTGGCTTCAGGAGCTTTGCCTGCGATGGCAAAACGCACCTCGTCGCCAATGCGCTCGCCGGTGACGATGCAGCCAGCCTTGAGCTGCTTCGCCTGCTGCGTGGCAGCTTCGGCCAGCGTGTGGGCTTGCAGCGTGTGGGAAATGAAAAAGGCGGGTAACAGCGCCAGAAAAGCAAATTTCATGCGCTCAGGCTATGAAAGTCCGCCGCAAACATCAAGGCGTCTGATTGACGCGGCCCCCTTCCCCGCCTCCAATGCCGCGCAGTGAGAGACACCCTGGAAGATCTGGAAAATTTCATCATCGACGTCGTCATCAACAACCGTCGTGGGATTCGCGCGTCCATGCTGCGGGTCATCTTCCGCGGGCTGTCAGGCATCTATTCGGCGGTGGTGCGGACACGTCTCTACTTGTACCGCCATCGCTACATTCACGATCATCACCTCGGTGTGCCTGTCATCAGCGTGGGCAATCTCACCGTCGGCGGCACGGGCAAAACGCCCGTCGTCGAGATGCTGGCAAAGGCGCTGCATGAGCATGGCCGCCGCGTGTGCATCCTGAGCCGCGGCTACAAGAGCAAGCGGCAGAAGAAGCTGCCGTTCTCAAAAAAACTGGCCGCACGTTTTGGCTTCATTCCAAAGCCGCCCGAATCATTGCCGCGCATCGTGTCCGATGGTGAGAAGGTGCTGCTGGACTCGCACAACGCGGGTGATGAGCCCTTCATGCTCGCAAAAAACTGCCCCGGCATCCCGGTCGTGGTGGACAAGAACCGCGTGAAGGCCGGGGCGCATGCGATTCAGAAGTTCGGTGTCGATGTTCTCGTGCTCGATGACGGCCTGCAATACCTCAAGCTCAAGCACCGGCACGACATCGTGCTGATCGACAAGACGGCCCCCTTCGGCAACAATGGCTTCATGCTCCCACGCGGCACTCTGCGCGAGCCGCCGCGCAGTCTGCTCCGCGCCAGCTACATCTTCATCACGAAATCGGATGGCGATAGCGAGGACATCATCAAGCAGATCCGTCGTTACAACCGCGCCGCCGAGATCATCGAGTGCCGGCATCGCGCGATGCACTTTGAGAACATCCACACAGGCGAGCGCATGCCCATCGACGGCCTGAAAGACAAGTTTGTCGGCGCCTTGTCCGGCATCGCCGTGCCGGAGAGCTTTGAAAACGGCCTGCGCAAGCTCGGCGCGAAGGTGGAGGTGATTGCCCGCTTCGCCGACCACCATCGCTTCCACGGGCCGGAGCTGCATCAGTTCGTGGAGCGTTGCGTTCGGCGGGATGTGCACTGCATGGTCACGACGGAGAAAGATTTCGTGCGTTTCCCGAAGATGGCCGTCGCCGACATTCCGTTCTATTTCATGCGCGTGGAGATCGAGATCATTCGTGGTCGCGATGTGTTCGACAAAATGGTGCGTCTGATCGCGGAACCGCGCCGTGTGCCAGCCGGAGTGCTGCCGGCGGATTTCATGGAGGCTTCGTGATGAGCGCTGAAAATCCCGCCATCACCGAGGTCCGGCTGCTCAAGGTGAACATCGCCGGCACTCAGAGTGAGATCGATGATGTCACCGCACGCGAAGAACCGCTCGAAATCCGCGTGGAAGGCCGCTCCGTGGCGGTGGTGATGCGCACACCCGGCCACGATGAAGAACTCGCCGCCGGATTTCTCGTCAGTGAGGGCGTCGTGCAGAGCCCACGCGACATCTTGGAAGTCTCGCAATGTCCCAGCACGGGCAACACGAAGGGAAACATCGTCGATGTGCTGCTCGGGGGTGCTGTGGTGAACTGGGACTCGCTCACGCGGCATGTCTTCAGTGCCTCAAGCTGTGGCCTGTGCGGCAAGACGAGCATCGAGAGCGTGTTTCAGCAGTTTCCGGCGGTGAAAGGCGACTGGGCAGTCTCCCCATCCCTGATCGCAAGCCTGCCTGACAAACTGCGTGCGGCGCAGGAGACTTTTTCCAAAACCGGCGGTCTGCATGCGAGCGGCATTTTTGACCTCGAAGGCAATTTGATCGTCCTGCGTGAGGATGTGGGCCGCCACAACGCACTCGACAAGATTCTCGGTTACGCCTTGCAGCGCGATCTGCTGCCATTGGACCGGCACATCCTGCTCGTCAGCGGTCGGGTGTCGTTTGAGATCATCCAGAAGGCGCTTGCCGCTGGCATCCCTCTCGTGGCGGCCATTTCGGCTCCGAGCAGTCTCGCAGTTGATTTCGCGGAGGAGGCTCATCAAACGCTCATCGGCTTCCTGCGGGGTGAAACGATGAATGTTTACACCCATCCACAGCGCGTCACGATCCAGCCATGAAACAGGTTCAACTCACCGTTTTCATCATCTGGGGAGCTTTGTGTACTTCGCTCCTCGTGTATGCCGGGATGATCAGTTCGATGACCTTCGTGCCGGGCAGGAATGATGCTTCATCGTTGAGTTCCATCATCGCATTGGCCGCGGGAAGCGCGGCGGCGCTGAGTTTTGTGCTGCGCAAGCTGCTGCTGGGCGGTTTTGCAGATGGGAAGCTCCATCTGGATGATCCGGCCCAGCGTGGACGCTTTGTGGCGGGGAATGTCGTGGTCTTCGCGCTGAGCGAGGGCATTGGAGCACTTGGATTCGTCAACGGCATCAGTTCCAGCGGCAGGGTCGATGCCTGGCTCCCTTACATCGGCCTCGCGTTCATTCTGATGCTGCTGCACATCCCGCTGCCATCACGTTTTCAGCCGAAGAATGAAGGTTATCAGCGTTGAAGTGGCATGACCGGTTATTTTGATCACAATGCCACCACATCGCTGCATCCTGCCGCGCGCGAGGCGTGGCTGCGAGCAAATGAGAGGCACTGGCACAATCCATCGAGTTTGTATCGCGATGCGGGCATCGCCAGCCAGCAACTTGAATCGGCGCGTGAACGGCTGGGCGCTCTGCTCGGATCGGAGGCGGAACGCATTGTGTTCACTTCGGGTGCCACGGAGTCGAACAACGCGCTGTTTGCCTCGCTGGGCGAGGATCAACTCGTGGCGATCTCAGCCATCGAGCATCCGAGTGTGCGCATGGCGGCACGAAAGGCGCTGGATCTGCCAGTGAACGCGAACGGTGTTGTGGAACTGGATGCGGTGAAGATGATGATCGAGGCAAAACGGCCTGCTCTGGTCTCTGTGATGGCCGCGAACAACGAAAGCGGCGCACTGCAGCCCTGGCGCGAGATCGCCGCGCTTTGCCGTTCGCAGGGTGTGCTGTTTCACACGGATGCGGCGCAGTGGATCGGCAAAATCGACGCCACCAGCCTCGGTGAATGCGATTTCATCACCGGCAGCGCCCACAAATTCGGTGGACCCAAAGGCTGCGGGTTCCTCGTGCTGCCGACCGAGGATTCACGACTTCACTTCATGCGTGGCGGGCCGCAGGAGAGTGGCCGGCGTGCCGGAACGGAAAACTACCCGGCCATCGAGGCGATGGTGAAGACCTTGGAGACGATCACGCCTCGTCTCGGTGAAATCGAAACCGAGCAAAGCCGGCGGCGCGATGATTTCATCGCCGCCATGCGCTCCCGCTTTGGAGACTTGCGTGTCATCAGTGAATCTGCGCCGCGTCTCTGGAACACCGTGCTGATGGTGATGCCCGCGCATCACAATTTGAAATGGCTCACGGCTCTCTCGCGGCGTGGCTTCAGCATCTCAACCGGTTCGGCGTGCAGTTCGGGCAAGGAAGGCTCGTCCGTCGTAGTGACGGCGCTGGGTGCAAGCGTGGATGAATTGAAACGCGTCGTGCGCATCAGCGGCGGCTGGGAAACCAGCGCAGAGGACTGGCAGACGCTCGTGGCGGCCTTCGGCGAAGTTTTTGAGGAACTGAACCGAGGTGGCAGGCCGCAGTAGGCGTTTGCCAGTGCCGGGTTCTTGCTTAGGCTCACCGCCATGAAATCGCGAAACTTTTTTCTCGTTGCGGTCATGGTGTGCGTGCCTGTTTCGGCGCGTGAGTGGCGCAGCGCTGACGGGGCGCGAACATTGGAGGCCGAGTTTGCCGGGCTGAAAGACGGCAAACTGCTGCTGAAGACCAAAGATGGCAAATCGACCGCGTTTCCAGCGACGGCGTTCTCCAAAGAGGACCAGCAGTTCTCCCAGCAGGCGCAGGTGACGCTGGAGGCGGCGGTGAAGACGAAGCTGTTGAACTTTGAAGTGGACCAAGTCCTGCCGGAAGGCTTTCTCTGCCGTGTGGTGAACGAGATTCTGGGGCAGAAGGGCCTCTGGGTGGCGTCCGGCGCATCGTTTCTCGTGCTACCTTCCGACGAGATGCCGGCGGAGCGTGGCGCACGTGTGCTGGCAAAGTCACTCTTCCATGCCGGCACGCGCACCTACCAGGCGCTGGATGGCACGACATCCCTGATCAGTGCTTACAGCCTGTCGCTCGATGAGGCGGTGCTGACGGCGCTGCAAATCCAGGCTGCCAGCGGTGGAGATCCTGCCAAGCAGGCGCCGCTGATCGTGGAGCCCCTGATGGAGAAGGTCGTGGTGCGCGGTCTGGGACTGCCGCTTGGTAAAGGCTACTTCATCACCGACGCCGCCTTCGCGGAGGGGAAGCATCCAGTGGCGATCCATCACGAGGGGAAGGATGTGCCGGCGAATGTCGTGAAGCTGGACTCAAAGCGAGGTCTCGCGCTGCTGCAATGCGCGGCCATGCAGACGCAGGCGGGCACGTTCCTGTCACGCGACGGCGCGACGTTCGGGCAGGGCATCTTTGTGGCCTCGATGACGCTGAATCCTTCACGCCGCGGCTTTGAGCCTGTGACGCTGACCACGGGCATCGTGGGTCGCCTGATTGATTCCACGCGTTTCCAGCACGACGCGCCGCTCGTGCCGGACGCCGTCGGCGGCTTTGTGCTCAGCGAACGAATGGAGGTGCTGGGAGTGTTCTTTTCACCCGAGACCCGCAGTTTGGGCAGGCAATCCTCATCGTCATCCGCAGGCAGTCCACCCGCACCGCGAGGGATCACCGAGTGCCACCGCAGCGAGTTGCTGGACGAGCTGCTCGGAGACAGCAGCAAGGGCAAACGACTGCCCGGCGTGCCTGAACTGCGCCGTGGCAGCCTGGCCAGTGACAAGCAAGGTGCCGCCGACCTGCTGCGCAAAGCGTGCGCGCTGGTGGTTTCCACGCGCGAAATCATGAAAACGCCGCCTGCCAGCACGGCGGATGCAAGCAAACCTGCGGGTGCTGGCGCAGGCGGCGGTGGTGGCGGCGGCCAAGGAGGAGCTCCGGGGCCTGGAAAAAGCCTGAGTTCCTCCGGCATCCGTCACAACGCGGGCTGCCGGTATTTCAACGCCGCGAAGCCCTGCCAGCCCGGCGAGGGGACACCCTGCAAAATCTGCGGCGGGTGAGAAAATGGAACGGGTTACGAGTTAGAAGTTATTGGGGTGTGAGCAAACCGCATAGCTCTTCACCCATAACATTTAACCTTCTCTCTTCGGCCGGATCATGAGCACGATAACCAGCGAGACGACACACACGAGGGCGAAGACACCGAAGATCATGTTCAATGGCACGCCGCGATCAGTCATGGCACCAAAACCCCAGTCGGCCACACCACCGCACATCATGCTGACGAAGTTCATGACGCCATAACCAGTGGCGCGCAGCTCGGGGCGCGTGATCTGGCTGAGAATCGGCATGTTGTTGCAGTCAAAGAAACCCCAGCCGACGCCAAACAGGATCAGCGAGGCAATGGCGAGCGCGAAGGAATTCAGCGCGGGAGCGTTGCCCACGCCGAACATGGCGGGCACGATGAGCATCATGCCGATGGCGCTGACATACACGCGGCCGCGCTCGCTGCGCCGCATCCAGCGGTCAGCCAGCCAGCCACCGAGGATCGCGGAGAGCAGCGCCGCTCCCTGCCAGTAGAGCGAGGCGGATACACCGGCCTTGCCCTGGCTGATGTTGAAGGCTTTTTGCAGGATCGCGGGCATCCAGTCACGCACCACCCATGCGGCGAGCGCGGGCAGGGTGAAATAAAGCACAAGCAGGATGAAGTTGCGGTTCGTGAGCAGTTCGGTAAACGCGACGCCGACGGAAGGTTTGGCTGAAATGGCACCGGTGCTGTCCAGGCTGGTCTGACGCGGCACATCACGCAGCAGGAGGAGCAATGGAATGGCATAGAGCACTCCGGCCAGCCCGGTGAAGTCGAACATGAAGCGCCAGCCAAGATCCGGCGCGTCCGCCACGAACCCAGCGAAGCCACCAACGATCACCCCACAGTAGATGCCCATCTGATGCACCCCGACCGCCCGAGACCGCGTGTCGCCAGTGTGATAGTCCGCGATCAGAGCGAGCGCCGCCGGAATGTAGAACGCTTCGCTGATGCCCATCATTGTACGCGCCCAATAGAGTTCATTGAAGCTGCCCACATGCCCGGTCAGCCAGGTGATGAGCGACCAGACGAACAGGCTGCCACAGATTGTGAGCTTGCGGCTGAAGCGGTCCGCGATGTAACCGCCGATGGGACTGAAGATGGCATACACCCATTTGAACGACGCCAGCATGTGCCCCCAGTTTGCCTCACTACCGATGTCCGTGATGTCACCCATCACCGACACCTTCATCGAGGCGATCATCTGCCGGTCCAAATAGTTCAGCAGCGCCACCGGGAAAAGCACCCCCACCACCAACCAGGCACGGCGCATGAAAGTGGGCGAGTCGGCAGTGGAAGTCGAAGACGTGGACATCCAGTCATTAATCACAGCCGACTTGGAACGAAAAGCCTGAATTCATGCCCAGGCTTGATCTCGACATGATCAAAGTGTGAGCCAATCAGGCAACACAGGCCCGCGTACGCATGGAAGAGCTGTCTTGGCCGTCTCTTTGATCCATGAGCAGGTCGACTGGGGTTTGCTTATTTTTGAACTCAACCCCGGCTGGTTCAGACGAATAGACAGTTGAAACTTAATCATCTATGAAAAACACGTTCCATTATCCCTGCCTGCCTGCTTTCGCGGCTACGCTGCTTGCACTGGCCTGCCTGGTCCAAACTTCAGCGCTGGCTGAAGAAATTCGACGGGCCTTGCCTGCCGTCCCAATGCAAGGCATGACCGTCAGCGCCAAGAAAGAACCCGTGACCGTCACCACCAAGACACGGGGTGACGTGAAGATCACCACCTACAGGTTGATCCAACATCGGCTGACAAACCAGGATGCCGGCCGCATGCTGGAAAAAATCACGACCCAATCGCCGCGCGGCAGTGCCAAGTATCATCGCCGTGTGGTGCGTGCCCAGCCATCGTTGGTCACGATGACCGTATGGGACCGTGGAGCGTATGAACCCCAGGTTTATTTTGCGCACGCCGCGGACGATCGTGCCCATTCACGCCGTTGAGATGTCAGCGCCGCGACGGATGACGATCCGGCGCGGTCAAAGGCAAGGCGTATTGCTCCAGAGCGCCGTCCGCGGCTTCGAGCTGCCCGGCTTAATCCAGGAAGGAACAGATGTACTCGCAGATGCCGGTGCTGACGGCGATGTCGAAGCCGCTGTTGGCCGGAACATCGAAGAACTGGCCGCCGGTGTAGGTCGTTTTGGCTTCGCTGCCGTCCAGTTTCACCACGCATTCACCCGCGACGATCTCCATGCGCTCCGCCTTGGCGGTCCCGAAGTGGAAGTCACCAGGATAAATCAATCCGAGCGTCTTCTTGCTGCCATCGGGAAACAAAATGCTGTGGCTGACGACTTTGCCGTCAAAATAGACATTCGCTTTTGTGACGGCGGTGACATTGGGGAATTCGGCTGGGATGGCGGACATAGGGCGCGAGGAATAGGCGAAGTTTTTGCTGACGGCAAGTGCGTCAATCAAGGCTTGGCCGTGTAACTCACATCATCCAGAAAAATCTTCACCATCTGGCCACCGGCCTGCGACGTGAACAGTCCGAAGCGGTCCAAGGTCGCATCTTGAGCCTTCTGGCCGGGCTTCAGGGCGAGCGTCACCGATTCGGTGCCGAGCGTCACGCGCATCTCACCATTGCCGTTGTTCGCTGCGGGATCATAGACCAGCGACCAGTCAAAGATTTTGCCCGGTGTGATGATCGGCCCCTGCTCGACTTTCCCTTTCGTTCCAGTGGAGGTGGCGAACTGCGGAATGAAGTAGTGACCGATGCGTGTGGGACCGCCGACGTGGATGCCAACGAAATTTCCGGCCTCATCGGGTGATTTGTCCTTCGTGGCGCTGCTGAACCAGCCGATGTGCATGTCGGAGTCAGGACCGGCGGTGACGAGTTTCGCCTTCCCACGTGCCTCAAGCTTCTGGTCGAGATTCAACGGCCCCACTTTGTCCGCGTAGTAGCCGTAAGCACCGCTGCGCCACAATCCGCCGCCGACTTCGCCGGGTGCTTTTCCTCCGGCATGATTGGTTTTCGCGATGAAGGCGAAATCATGCGCGCCGACGACCTCACGGTCCTCATACGTGGTGCGATTCCCGACACCTGACCATCCGGGCTCACGCGTGAAATCCTCACCGCGTCCGTCAATCATCACGTCATCGAAAAACATGGTCGTTGCGCCGCCGGACTTCATCATGTTGAGCACGCCGAAGCGGTCAAAGGTCGCGCCTTCTTTGCGGAAACCGGGCGTGAGATCAACCGTGAAAGTCTTGGTGTTCGGAAAGCGCGCTTGCGCCTCCTTTTCGGAGTTTTCAGGCAATGTTCCGTAATCCTGCGTCGTGTGCGTGTCGCTGCGCATCGTGAACGTGAATTGCCCGTTGCCGTCCGCGCCCTGTGGATCGTAAGCCAGCGTCCAGTGATAGCGCGTGCCATCGTTCTTGATCGGCGTGGGCCGGAACTTCCCCGGCAGATACGGCGTGATGAAGGTGCCGCAGGATTTGTTGGTGTTGGTGATCAGCCGCGTCGCGAGTCGTCCACCCTTGCCTTCAAAATCAAAATCCAGGCCGAGCGAGCCAATGGGCCGCCCACTGCCACCCGGCTGCTGTGAATTGAAGAAGCCAAAGAACACGCCCGCGCCGCCTTCGGACTTCGTCACGGCAAAACTGCCCGACGCGCTGAACTTATCATCAAGCTTCTTCGTCGGAATCTCCGCCGCATAGTTGGCAGGAGTCGTCGAACGCTGAATGCGCCCGCCTATCTCACCCGTGGCCTTGCCGGCGAAGTTCGTCGCGCTGTAGCCGAAGTCCTGCGTCACTTTCAGCACGTTCTCCGGCACGATGTGATTGTTGTGGCCTTCCCAGCCTGGATCGAGGTCGAAGGACTCAGTTTTCAGTGATGACGACTGTGCCACGATGCCGAGACGCGCCATGACGGCTGATGCCACGACCCCGGCGAGCTTCCGGCTGCCTTCTTCGGTGAAATGAATGCCGCCGCTGTCGTGCAAGCGCGCAGATTCCTTGGCGTCACCCAATGCGGCGGGCAGGTCGTTCACCGGCACGTCGAGATCCTTCATCACGCGCAGCGCGATGACGTTGTACTCCATGACGCTCGCGTTGAACAACTGATAGCTGCGGGTCTTCCAGTAGCCTTTTGAGCGTTCGTCGATGAGTGGTGTGCTGAGGGCGAACACGATCTTCGCCCTCGTCTCAGCGCGCAGCCGCTTCACGATCTCGCGCAGGTTCGCCTCGTATTTCTCGGGCGGTATGTTGTACTTGGCAGTCTTCTGGTCGCGTTTCGTGTCGTGAATGCCGGAATTGAAGTGAACCACGTCGGGTTGCTCTTTGATGGCCCACTCGTTGAGGTTTGTCAGCAGCTTGCCCGTGTCCCCACCATTGGTTTTTGGCGTGACCACCGTGGCGCGACCTGCCAGCAGTTCGGCGACGAAGGGCGCGTAATGCTCGCGGACCGAATCACCCAGCAGCACGACCTTTGGCAGGACTGGCTTCGGGGCGTCTTGTGCAAAGGCAGCGCCGAATGCGCCAAGGAGATGACCAACGAGAATCGTCAGGGAGACGCGGATGTGTTTCATGCTCCAAGAACGCTCGCCTGAGGTGGTTGTTGCCACCGCATTCGATCACTCTCCACGCTTCGTCACCGTCACGCTCTGGAGGTAGTACTTGTTGTATTGATTGCCGTCGGATTCGAGGGCGAAGTTGTAGCCCCAGTAGTTCACGAACTGGGCGTCATCGATCTGCCAGCGGACGGTGTGCCATTGTTTGTTGTCCGGCACGGTGAACCAGCCGCTTTTCGCGGTCTTGAGGCCGGTGGTGGATTCATAGACGAGCTTGAAGCCAGCGTTGTCATTGGCCTCGTTGCGACGCACGACGGCGGTGATCTCGATGGGCTCAGTCGTGTAGGCCATGAAGTTGGGATCGATGATGAAGACATTGCCGCCAGGGACGTTGCCAGCACGGCTGAGCCGCCGTAGGCCAGCACGGCACCCGCAACAGCCTCGCCGGAGTGCGTGTGGAGACCGCGCTCGATTTGCTGGCCTTCCATCGTGATGGAGACGGACCCGGCCTTCGAGTAATCGCCGCCCCACGACAGCGGTTTGGGCTTGTTGGCCTTCGCCTCGGCCAAAAGAGGCTCGGGAACGTCGAGGATGAAGACGGGAGCGGCGGTGAGCGTGTGCGTGTCGCGAGTTGCGAGATCGCCGTTGAGCGGATTGAGAAGCTTCGCGGGTTGCGGGAAACGGATTTCATCGGTTTCGCCGCGATAGGCCCAGGTGATGAGCACGGCACCCTTCGCGCCCTGAAAGGCGAAGGCGTAGTGTTTTTCGTTCAGCAGCGTCCAGCCGAGATACACGGGAAGCTGCCCGAGATGTTGAATCATCTGCGCCATCGCAGCATAAGCCGGGCGTGGGATGCCTTTGCGGTCGAGCAGGCCCAGCGGGCCGCTGTCGCCGTCCTTGCCCTCGAACCACTGGATGCATGCCACACCTTGCGCGATGCCCATCGTGTAGGCTTTCACCAGCGCATATGCCTGCGTGTCCGCGCCTTTGGTCACCGCGTCGCAGCCGAGTTCGGTGAAGACGACCGGCACGTGCGCCTTCGCCGGATTCTGCGCCGCAAGCATTTTCCGAAGCGTGGGCACGATGTGCATGAAGACTGACTCCGTGCCCTTGTTGCTCGCGATGCCGTCGAGCACCTCATACGGATGCAGCGTGATGTAATCGAAGCGGTCCTTCGCGCCCGCCTTGATGGCCTGTTCGAGATAATTGATATGCACCGACTTCGCCGCGAGGCCGATGAGGCAGTCTGGATCGTCCTTTTTCGCCGCGTCATAGGCGCTGACGACGATCTTCGCGTAATCGGCGGGCGTTTGATCGCGCCCTGTGCCGTTCGGCGGCTCGTTCCATATCTCCCAGCGTTTGATGCGGTCTTTCGAGTGCTTCACGATCTCCGAAACGTAGTTCGACCACGCGGGCAGGTTGTTCACCGGCAGCGTGCCCGGCTTGTCGAGCGTGTTCCATTTCACGCCGCCATTGAGCAGGCCGCCAAAGACGAATCCATGCTCAGCGAGATAGCCCATGTGCTCGTCCAGCGCCTTCCAATCAAACTTCCCCTGCTCCGGCTCCACCTGCGACCAGCCGGTGCAGCTAGAGCGATAGTAGCGCAGCCCGATGGCCTGCATCTGCGGCACCCAATGCGCCGCATCCTGCGCCGAGCGATTGTGGATGTGGCAACTGCCGATGCCGAAGGGGCCGAGTACGGCAGGATCCTCTGCCGCACGAATTGGCAAGGCAAAGATGACCTCGAACGCGAGGAGGATGGCGAGGAAATTCATGGTGCCCGATGTCTAAAGCACAGGCACCTGGCCTTCAATCACTTGCGGGATGAAGCCGGTCTGTTCGCGGCGCGGAACGTGAATAGATCGGCATCGCGGAGCTGTAACTCCAGGCGGATGATTTTGCCTTTGAGTTCACCGAGCGATTTGCCGTTCCATTTCACCTCATGGGCCACGCTGTCGCCGTTGAAACCAGGCATGTCATCGTAATCGAAGCCTGCGATGGGTTTGCGCTTCTCATCCGACACGCGTACTTTCATTTCACCAGTGTGTGCATCCGCATTCACGATCAAATCGCCGCCGGGCCAGCGAATCTGGCGTGTGCAGACCACGCCGCCTCCCTTCGGGCCGTGGAGCGAGACGAATCCTTCTTTGCGCAGCTTCGCGAGGCCGATGCTGCCATCACGCTCGGGGATGCCGTGCGGGCCATCCCAACCCGCGTAGTAGAGCCACCATTCGTCGCCGATTTCGATCCAGTCGGGACTGCCGAAGACCATGCCGTCGTCCCATGAATCCGCAGGGCCGAGGTCGATGAGATGCGGACGAGCGGGCAGGCGCTCGAAGGTGACACCATCGCGGCTCCAGGCGAGTTCGGTCCAGATGTCGCTGTTGAGTTTGAAGGACCACACGAAGCCAAACGTGATGCCAGCGTGATAGCGCGCGGGCATGCCGTAGAAACGATTGAAGCCGCGCTCCAGATCGAGTTCATCGGGGATCAGCACGCTCTGCGGAGAGACTTCCCATTTGGTCCAGAGGTCTTTGCCAGCGACACGTGAGATACGACGCGATTCACCGGTGTTGAGGATGCCTTCCTGACCTGCGAGGTAGCGATCCTTCGCGCGACAAAACATCGCGTATTCGCCGCGCACAGGGTCGAAAATGACGCTGTTCACGGTGTCGCTGGAGATGTCGAGCACCTGGGTGTCGCTCGTCTTGTCCCAATGAATGCCGTCCTGCGAACCGACGACGTGGATGCCATTCTCGCCGCGTTTTCCACCCGAGGTGTGATACGCCATCACATAGCGGAAGCCACGTCGCGCAGACTCGGGCAGTTCCAAAATTTGCTGCCCACTAGCGCGAAAGTCGGCGCTGCCGCGCCAGACAATGTTGTTCGCCTTGGTGCCCTTCCATTCATACAGGCCGAGTTCGGGCCGTGTCCAGGCGAGGCCATCTTTCGACTCGGCATAAGCGATGCCGTAGGCTGACTTGTCGTCGTCCTCCGTGCCGCGCACATGCGTCTGATACCAGAGCTTAAAGGTGCCCGTGTCTGCATCGCGCACGACGGATGCGTAACCGCAGCCGCCGACGATCAGCGGATTGCCCGCGTGCTTCTTCGGCACATGAAACGCCCGCACGACCTCCTCGGTCTTCATCTTGAAGGACCAGCGGTTGTCCACGATGTGGTCGTCGATGAAGAACTGCGGCGCGTGGCCAATTTCGACAGGTTCCTGCGGCGGAGCGGTCACAGCAATCGACGCCCCGAGGTGGAGCGCGATGACACAGGTGAGTGAGGGTTGCAGCTTCATGGTGGTCTCCGGCCCTGTGAACGTCGGGACACGGGATGCTCTCTCGCCGGATGCCTGTCCGAAGGAAGATCGGCCAGCAGCGCATCGTTACCATGGCACCATGAAAACGACCACACTCATCATCACCGGCCTCGCAATCGCCTGCGGGGGATTTGCCCAAGAATCGAAGGAAAACCCGAAACAAGCGTTGCAGAACCTGATGGAACGCGCCCGCGATGCCAAGGCCGCCGGGCGCCTCGACGAGGCGAAGGAACTCGCGGAGCAGGCGGAAAAACTCCAGCGTGAGCTTCAGGGCCACGACGGTGTGAAAAAACCGGAGAAGCACGCGGAAAAACATCCGGGCAAGGACATGCCCCACTTCAAAGGCCCAGAGGCCGAGCGCCTGCAGCACATCATGCAGGCCGTGGAGCATCTGCATATCGCTGGTCTGCATGAACCGGCCAAAAACATCGAGGAGATCGCCCAAAACATGCGCCGTGAACTGGAGGAACGCATGAAGCGGGAACAGGCCGAGGCCCATGGCAAGGAAGGCAAACACCCTGGCGAGCTGAAAGCCCACGCCGAGCTGGAAGAAATGCGCCAGCAAATGCGCCGGATGGCAGAAATGATCGAGCAGCTTCAGGCGGAACTCAGGAAGCGTGACCCGGACAAGATTCAGCCGCTGAACAAATAACGGACTGCCAACAGTGACGTGAGTCAGCGCGGAATTTGGGCGGCGGCCTCACGACGGGCGAAAAATTCTCGTCTGGAGGCAAGCATCTCTTGAAACTTCTCCTCACGGACGACCTCGGCGCTGCCGTCGAGTCGTGCGATCACGCGCCAACCATTGGAGCTGGGTCGGGACGACCAGACCAGGGGCAGATCGCCATAGTCGGTATCACGCAGGCCCGCTCCGGCATAAACGAGCGGCTCCAATGGCATGCCGCGATCCACGGTGGCCCAGAAGATGCGGGAATCAGAAACGATTTCCGGCATCATCTCAGCGCAGACCTCGGGGAACTTGCCGTCATGCGCGCTGGCATACTGCCGCGCTGCTATGACGACCTGTCTGGCATTGTTCATCGCCTTCATATGCGGTCCCACGCCAGCCATCTCGATCCAACCGGGCAGCCGAAACAGCCAGCCTGTTTGATGCACGATGCCCACGGCGGCAATGCTGGTGCTGAACATCACGACAAGCATGCCGCACCACGTCAGGGTCCAGCGCCAGGGCCAGCACAGCGGTGCGCGCAAGCGTGACATGAGCCATTGCAGCCCGATCATTCCCAGCACCAGCGCCCCCAGTGAGCATAGCAGGAGTTCGACATTCATTTCTGTCTGCGGAACAACCCTGACGAGATAAAACATCCAACCGATCAACAAGTGAACGGGCAGTTGCAACAACACGATCGACTCCATCGCGATCTCGATCACCAGCACGACCAGAAACAGGACGAGAATGACATATAGCACTCCTTTGACTAGCCTGGCCAGAACACTGGCCCAAGCTGCTCTCTGGGGAGGCATTTCCGGCTCACTCACGGCCCGAACTCCTTCCGCACACGTTCGTCGAGTTCGTCGCCATTCATTAGCACCACCGAACCATCGGCGAGCAGTGCCCAACGCGTGGCTCCATAGGTCGCCGGTTCATAGACGAGCACGCGGTTGGCAGGCCCAAAGGTGAGTCCGGGTATGTAAATGAGCCAGTGGCCGTCGGGATGCGCGCCCTTCCACAAGGCCGTGTTGAAATCACTCACATAAGCATGCGTGGGCAGCTTGCCCTCATGTTTGCCAGCGTAATCGCGCAAGGAATCGCGCAGGATTTCCATCCCGCGTTTGCGTGCGGCGTCGAGCCACGGTTTGGGATCGCGCTCCGGCGTCTGGAGCTTGTAGGTGATGCCCTGTTTCGCCCAGGCTCCGGGCGTCATCAGCTCGCGTGCGCCCGAAATCATCGTGAGGATGAAGTAGAGAAACAGCCCCACCACGACGAGCAGCGCGATCGAACGTCGGAACGTCAGCCGGGGCATCCACGCAAAGTCCTTGGCCAGAAGATTCCAGAGCCAGCGGAAAATCACCGCGCAGAGCAGATAGACGAAGATGAAGAAGGAAATCACATCCAGACGGGCCTTGGCCACGTCGGACAGTTGAGGCGAGGACATTCCTGCCCATGCCGAGCTCTCGTAGCAAGCAGGACGACCGCCGTTGTGTTCCAAAAACTCATGCCCGCAGGCTATCTGGAAGCCGGATCACGATACAAGCATGATTTTGCCCTCACTCCCACACGCCCAGCTTCACGAGCTGCTTTGTCGCGGCACCGGCCCAGTCGCGATTGGCGGCGGGGCTGGCAGGACTGGGGTGGAGGACGCGTCCGGTTTTGAAATCACCGTTCATCGCGTCTTTGGCGCGTAGCGCACGTTCTTCGGCGAAAGCGCCGACACCGATGACCCATTCGGGCTGCAAGGCGGTGATGACGGCGCGGAGATGCGCATCGCACGCGGCTTCCATCGCAGTTGTTTCGGCGGCGGGGAGTTTGTCGGGCGTGTGATTGCGACCGCTGGCCTCAATGAAGACGAGCGGGCAGTAATTCGCGACGAAGTGTTCTTGGAAAAAGGCCTCCGCCTTGCCAAAGCGCTGCGCAAACAGGCCCCACAGCCGCCGACCGCTGACTTCGGACTGCGGGCAGTCGAAACCGACGACGGGCCGTTTCGGGTGCTCGCGTTCCGGTTTGCCAACGGGCTCGTTGATGCCCATCCAGTCACGCACGGCAGCGATTTCGCCAAAAGGGACGCCGGTTTGTGTCATGCCGAAAGGGCCGGGATTCATGCCAACGAGAACGACACGCTTCGTGGTGCTGCCAAAGCGTCGCAGGTAGGCCTCGTGCGGCGACCAGGCATAGTCGAGAGGCTGATAGACGTATTCGACCGGCGCGGCGAAACGCAGCGGGCGCAGGGTTTCGCGCAGGGTCTGGGCGGCGGAGATCAGGGCATTGGCGGGCATCACGGCATGAGATGGCGGAAGGCTGTCGCGTCAAGAGGTGCAAAAAGAACTCGTATCCACAGGCGCGTCCGCTAAAGTTTGCGCCCGTGATGCGACACTATCTGAGCTTCGGAATCCTGACGGCTGCCTGCATGGTGGTTTCGTCGTTGTCGGCGGAAAACGTCAAGATCGTGCTCAAAAACGGCGCGGAGCTGCGCGGCGAGGTGCTCAAGGAACGTGACGATGCCGTGGTGCTCGATCTCGGCCATACCGTGCTCACCGTGCCGCGCACGGAGATTTCCATTCTGGAAAAAGCGAACGCCGCCGCCAAAACCGCCGCCGTGCAGGGCGAGGACATCTATTTCGTCGAACCCGGACGCGAGGCCATGACCGTGGAAAAGAACGTCCAGCGCGTGGCGGAGTCCGTGGTGCAGATTCAAACGGCCTCAGGCCTCGGCTCCGGCTTCATCATCAACAAGCTCGGTTATGTGATCACGAACCAGCATGTGATTGCTGGCGAGCGCGAGATCACCGTGGTGGTGTATCGCAAGAAACCCGACGGGCTGGAGAAACAGCAGTTCACCAAGGTGAAGATCATCGCGATGAACGGTTTTCTCGATCTCGCCATTCTCCAGATCGAAGATCCGGCCGCCGCATCACTGCCATTTGTGCCGATGGGCGATTCCGAAACGCTCACACAGGGTCAGGACGTGTTCGCCATCGGCAGTCCGCTCGGTCTGGAGCGCTCGGTATCGAAGGGCATCGTGAGCATCCGTGCGCGTGAAAACGGCGGACGCTGGTACATTCAAAGCACGACGCAGATCAATCCCGGCAACTCCGGCGGTCCGCTTTTCAACGCACGCGGCGAAGTCGTCGGCGTGAACAACATGAAAGCAGCCGGCGTCGGCGTCGAAGGGCTCGGCTTCTCGATCCCCTCGAACGTGCTGAAGCTCTTCCTGAAAAATCGCGAGGCCTTTGCCTTCGATCCACGCAATCCGAACAGCGGCTTCCGCTACCTGCCGCCGCCATCTCCGCCGGTGGAAAAATCAAAACCGGAATCTGTAACCACCAGCGGCTGATTCCGCAGTACCTGTCGGACCCTATCTCAAACCTCCATGAAACGCGCCCCCCTCGTCCTCTCCTTGCTGCTTGCAAGCATCCTTCCCGCCTCCGCCGCCGACCGGCTGGAGCAATGGTACAACCTCATGCCGAAAGACACCGCCGGTGTCATCGCCGTTAGAAACACGCCCGAGCTGCTCGCCGACTGGGACAAGAGCAGCTACGCCAAATTCATGCAGGATGACGAGGCGAGGCGCTGGATGGCGCCGATGCGCAAAGAGGGAGAAACGCCGTGGGACAAGTTCTTCAAGGATCACTACGGCAGCGGCATGTATGACACGCTGAAGGACTACCCGGGAGCGGTAGTCAGCTTCCTCGTGCTGAATGACTTCGCCGAGTTCGGGAAGAACCCGCCCAACGTCTCGCTCTGTGAACTGGGCGGCAAGCAGCAGGAGATCGAGGCGCACAAGGCCGCCGAAGTTGAGGGGGAGAAGAAGGACAACGCCAATCTCAAGCTCAGCAGCACCGACATCGGCGGCGTGAGCGTCCAGATCGCCACATCGGGCGATCCTGCGGACGACGCCTGCTTCACCTCATGGGCGATCGTGGGAGACGTGATGATCGAGTCCACCTCGCGCAAGCTGATGGAATACATGATCGGCGCCCTCAAAAACGGCGCGGGCGATCCTCCCGGCGTCGCGCGTGAGCACCTCACCCGCATCGGCCAGCTCACCAACGGCGGCGGCGACATGATGCTCTACTTCAATGGCGTGAAAATGCTCGAACTCGGCGAGAAGATGATTGCCGCCGAGGAGAAAAAGAAACAGGACGACGACAAGCCTGCCGCAGGCATGAGCTTCAACATCAAGCCAAAGCAGATCATGGACATGCTCGGCGCGCAGGAGTTGCAGGCCATCGCATTCACCATGGAATTGCAGGATGCCCAGTCACGCATGGATGTGACGATCCTGCACCCGCAGAAGCCCGCCGGCATCCTTTCCATCATGCGCGGCACCAGCAACGAGGTGACACTGCCCGCCTTCATTCCCGCCGGCATCCTGACCGCCAGCGTCGCCCGCATGGACTTCGGCACCATATATGACGCGATCCTCGGCATGATCTCCAAGCTGGGCCCGATGGCCATGATGGTCACCATGCAAATCCCACAACTCGAAGCGCAGATGGGCTTCAAGATTCGCGATGATCTCTTTGGCAGCCTCTCCGATGAAATCATCCAGGTGCAGGACGGTGATGGCACCAAGGACAGCCAGGTCATGGGCTTCAAGGTCAAGGACGCCGACAAGCTCGGTGGCGCGCTCGAAGGCCTCAAACGTTTCGCTGGAGCCGGCTTCGGCGCCTTTGAGGAGAGCGACTTCCTCGGCTTCACCATCAACACGCTCAAGACCACGCAGACCGCCAACGCCGCCACCGAGATCGCCTACTGCAACACCGGCAAATACCTCCTCATCTCTGTCGGCACGCAGGACACGCTGAAAAAAATCCTCGGTCGCATGAAGGATCCCTCGGGCCCCAGCATCTGGGACGATGCGCACGTGCAGAACCTCCTCTCGCTCGCACCCAAGAACTACAGCGGCGTCGGTGTCACGGATGCAGGCCGCCTGCTCAACATGGTCGCCACTGCCGCAGCCGCGCTCGAAAGCAAGGCAGGCGGCAAGGCCGCCGCAGCCAAGAAAAAGGGCCCCGGCAAGAAGGCCCTCGCTCCCGAAGAACCCACCACCACCGCGGCATCCGGCGGCTGGTTTGACTCCGGTGCACGGCCCTCGAACGAAACCTTCCAGCGTTACTTCGGCAGCCTGCTCAGCGCCAGCTACTCGCACCCGGATGCGATCCAGATGCATTACCTGACCACACCCGTGGAGAAGTAAGGCTCGATGCTTGATGCTGGTTTCTGGATGTCTGCATCGAGCATCAATTATCTAGCATCCAGCATCACTCCCATGCGCCCGATCGCTCTCATCCTGTTCGCCACTGCTGTCTTCGCTGAGAAGCCTGCGCTTTACTTCGACGGCCCGGAGATCGTCAAACTCGACTGGAACACCTCCAGCCCGCGTGCGGGTGATTTCAATGGCGATGGTCTGACCGATCTCGCCATCGTGAACTCATCGCGTGCGCGGATTGAGTTCCTTCTGCAGCGCAAGGATGGGGTGAAGCCCGGCGATCCTGAAAAATCCGCTCGTGAGGACCGCTGGAATCCGATCCTCGAAGTCTCGCGTTTCGACAAGCAGCCCCTCGTCATCGGCCATGCGGCTTTCGCGCTTGTGACAGGGGATTGGAACGGCGACAAGCGCGACGACATCGCCTTCATCACCGATGAAGACAAACTCGTGCTCCGCATGCAGGGCGACAAAGGCGCCTGGACCGAGAAACGCGAGTTCACACTCGATTCCACCAATGACGATACGGAAGTTCTCGTCGCACGCGATTTGAACGGCGACAACCGCGATGACATCGCCCTGCTCACCAACACCCGTCTGATGGTGCTGCTGCAAAAAGCGCCCGGAGAGTGGGCGGAACCGCAAAACTACGCGCTCGGCGAAGGTGGTTGCGCTGGATTGAGCATCGCAGACCTTGATGGCGATGGCCGTGCCGACCTTTTTTACACCGCACCCGAGGGCGATGCCCTGCTCGTGCGCTTGCAGCATGAAGGCGTGACGTTTGGCGAAGAATGGCGGCTCGAAATCCCCGCCACACGCCACTGGCTGCATCCCATCCGTTTGGGCGACAAGAAAAACGGCGTCGCCTGGATTCAGGATGAAACGAGCATGGTCGAAGTCGCGAAGCTCACACAGGGTACCGCTGAACCGAACGCCGACCGTGCTGCCACCATCCGCTATGCGATGCCGCCGACTGAATCCAAGAACGGCGCTGTCGCCTATGGCGATCTCACCGGCGACGGCTTTGCCGATGTCGTCATGTCCGAGCCGAAAGCCGCGCGTGCGTGGTTGTTTCAAGGCAGCGCCAGCGGTGCGTTCAGCGAAGGCCGCGAGTTCCCCATCCTCAGCGGTGTCGAATCCCTCGCCATCGCCGATGTGGATGGCGATAAAAAAACCGATCTCATCCTGCTCAGCCCTGGCGAGCAGTCCATCGGTGTCGCTCATTGGAAGGACAACCGCCTCGTCTATCCCGAGATCGTCTATCAGGCCAAGGAAGGCGAAACGCTGCTCACCCTCACCACGGGTTCGCTCGTCGCGCTGTCGGACGCGGGCATTCTTTGCGTCAGCGAGATCAAAGCGAAGCCGCAGCTCATCACATTGCGCAAATCCGGCACCGGCAAAGGCTTCCTCGCCACCACGCAGGAACTCACGGTCAAAACCGGCCGCATCAACGGCATCCGCGTCGTCGATGCCAATCAAGATGGTCGTGGTGACCTCGCCTTGTTCTCGAATCTCGGCCCGCTGCAACTGTTGTTGAGCACCACCGACGCCAAGGCGCCCTTCAAACGCGTCGAAGGCATTCCTGATTCGTTTGTCAGCAAACTCGCCCCCGCAGCGCTCACCACGGGCGATCTCGACGGCGATGGCAAAGAAGAAATCCTCATCGCCCATCAGCAACTCGCCCGCGCTTTCAAGGTCGATGCCGAGGGCAAGGCCAGCATCGTCGAGCAATTCAACTCTCCCGATGCCTCCGCCGAACTGCACAGCGCCCTCATCTCACGCAAGGATGGCAAAATCTCCGTTCTCCTCATCGACGCCACGCACAGCAAGCTCCACGAGCTCACCGCTGGCAAAGACCGCGTCTATCGCGCCGACCACACGCATGCGCTGCCCGTGATGACGCCTGACCAATGCGTGCTCATGACGGCGGAGAAAAACACCAAGCTGCTCCTGCTGGCCAAAAACAGCTTCCAAATCACACCTTTGGACGGTTTCACGCTCAAACTCGACACCGTCACCACCTTTGACAGCGAGCTGAAGGACACCACGCCCTCCGATCTCATTGCTGCCTCATTCTCCGGGGAAGAGGTGGATGACATCGCACTGATCGACACCGCCAAAAGCCGCGTCATCGAGATCTTCCAGCCCGCCGCCGGCCAGAAGTGGGACAGCGCCATGTACTTCCGCGTCTTCGAGACCGATCCGCATTTCCGTGGCAAAACCGGCCTCGAAAACGAACCCCACGATTACGCCGCCCTCGATCTCGACAAAGACGGCCGCCTCGACCTCTGCCTCCTCACCCACGACCGCGTTCTGCTCTACGTGCGGAAGAAGTAGTCTGGGCTTTCAGGTGCTTGCACAGTCGGAATTCATGCCTCACATCAGGGGCACATGAAACGTCTCTACCGCCACGCCCAGATCGCCAGCGAAGATTCTCCGAAGCTCCAGACCGCCGACGTGCTAGTCGAAGGCGATAAAATCATCGGCGTGGCCGCGAACATCACGGGTGTTGATAACGCGGAGATCATCGACTGCACCGGCCGCATTTTGCTCCCTGGCCTCTTTGACATTCATGTTCACGCCCGTGAACCCGGCCAGGAGGACAAAGAAAACATCGCCACCTGTGCCGAAGCGGCGATCAACGGCGGCATCACCGGCTTCGTCATGATGCCGAACACATCTCCCGCCATCGACAACGCGGGCGTCGTGCGCAGCGTGCTCGAAAGCGCCCGCCGCACCCGCATCGGCCCCGGCATCTACACGACTGGTGCCATCACCAAAGGCCGCAAAGGTGAGGAACTGGCCGGGATCGCGGGCATGAAAGCCGCTGGTGCCGTGATGCTCACCGACGACGGTTTCCCCGTCGATAATCCGCAAGTCCTCCGCCGCGCCATGGAATACGCCCGCGAGTTCGACATCCCCCTCGCCAGCCATTGCGAGGTCAAGGAACTCAGCGGCAAAGGCTGCATGCACGAGGGCAAGATCAGCTACTCGCTCGGCCTGCCCGGCATCCCCGCCATCAGCGAGGAGATCTGTATTGCCCGCGACATCCGCCTCGCCGAATTCACCGGCGTGCATCTCAACATCCAGCACGTCACCACCGAGCGCGGCATGGGCACCATAAAGCGGGCCAAGGACCGTGGCATCCGCGTCACCTGCGAGATCGCCCCACACCATTTGATGTTCAATCACGAGCACATCGGCGACTACGACACGCACTACAAGATGAACCCGCCGCTGCGCACGCCCGAGGACAACGCCGCGCTGCTCCAAGGCCTCAAAGACGGCTGGTTCGACGTCATCGCCACCGACCACGCCCCGCACACTCCTTTCGAGAAGAACCAGGACTTCGCCAGCGCCCCCTTCGGCATCACCGGTCTCGAAAGCGCCCTCGTCTCGCTCTACGACTACTACATCCGCAAAGACATCCTCGACTGGGGTCTCATCGTGAAGCGCTACAGCGCCGAACCGCGCCGCCTCATGAAACTCCCGCCCGTGCCCGTCAAAGAAGGCGGCATCGCCGAGTTCATCCTCTTCAATCCCGCCCGCACCACCACCTTCAGCCGCGCCTTCATGAAATCGAAGAGCATCAATACGCCCTTCCTCGACAAAACACTGCAAGGCATGGTCGAACGCGTGGTGTATCGTGGCGAGGAATTGTTGGCGAGGTAATCGTCCTTTACAGTGCGTTTACAGACGCCTGCGGCCACCGGGATCACGGTGGCCACATGAAAACAATTCTTGGTGCTCTCTTTCTTGCCACGAACCTGATCGCGCAGACGGCGCGGATGCCAGCGTGGATTTCGCCGAACACCCGCCTCATCCACACTCAGGCGGTGCAAGTCACGCACGTCGATGCACGCATCGACCTCGCGGATCAAATCGCCATCACGACGCTCGACATCGCGCTTCGCAATCCGACGAACCGCCCACTGGAATCGGAACTGCTCGTGCCGGTGCCACAGGGAGCCGTTTTGAAGGCGTTTGCGTTTGAAGGCGGCAATGCGGAAGGCACGGCACGGCTTCTGCCGCGTGACGAAGCCCGCCGCATCTACGACAGCATCGTGGCGCAGACGCGTGACCCGGCGTTGTTGGAGTTTGTCGGCCATGCGGTGGTGAAATCGAGCGTGTTTCCGGTGCCAGCCAACGGCACGCAGAAGGTGCGCGTGACGTATGAGCAGCTTCTCGAAGCGGACGGCGCGCGGCTCGACTATGTGTTACCGCGTTCGGAGGCGGTGGAGTATTCCGTGCCGTGGAAGCTCTCCATGCGCGTCAAATCGGCCTCGCGCATCGCCTCGGTGTATTCGCCGAGCCATGAGATCGCGGTGAAGCAGCCGAGCGGCAACGAAGCGAGCCTTTCTTGTGAGACCAAAGACCCCGGAGCCTTCCGCGTGTCTTTGCTGCGTGAGACGAAGGACGAAATGACGGCTTCGTTGCTCGCTTACCCTGATCCGAAGATCGGCGGCGGCTATTTTCTCGTCATGATCGCTCCTCCGAAGCCAAAAGCCGACGCAGCACCGATCAAACGTGAAGTGACACTCGTCATCGACCGCAGCGGCAGCATGGCGGGACCGAAGCTGGATCAGGTGAAGGCGGCGGCGTTGCAGGTGATCGAAGGTTTGAACGATGGCGAAGGCTTCAACCTCATCGTCTATAACGAAGCCGTCGAAATGTTCGCTGCGCAGCCAGTGATCAAGAACGCCGAGACGACGAAGCAAGCCCGCGACTACATCAGCGCGTTGCGCGTGAGCGGCGGCACGAACATTCATGACTCCGTCGTCGAGGCGCTGCGCCAAAAGCCGCTCGATGGCATGCTCCCGCTCGTGCTGTTCCTCACCGACGGCCTGCCGACCATCGGCCAGACCTCGGAGAAAGCGATTCGTGAAGCCGTGGCAAAGGGCAATCCGCATCAGCGCCGTGTTTTCACCTTCGGCGTCGGTGTGGACGTGAACACGCCGCTGCTCTCACGCATCGCCCGCGAAACACGCGCTAGCGCGGAGTTTGTGCTGCCGAAGGAGGACGTGGAGGTCAAAGTCGGCCGCGTGTTTGATCGCCTGCGTGGTCCGTTGCTCACCCGGCCCGCGCTGCGCGTGCTGGATGATCCAAATCGTGTCAGCGACCTGATTCCATCGCCGCTGCCCGATGTGTTTGAAGGCGAGCAGATTCTTTTGTCCGGCACCTATCGCGGTGAAGCGCCGCTGCATTTCCAGCTCACCGGCGCATCGGCGGAAGGCGAGCGCAAATTCGATTTCACCTTCAATCTCGACAAAGCGAGCACCGCGAACGCCTTCGTGGCCCGCTTGTGGGCAAGCAACAAGATCGCCGTGCTCAGCGAGGCGATTCGCGATCTCGGCGCGGATGGTGCGACGGCGAACACGACCGAACTGGTGAATGAAATCGTCCGTCTCTCGACGCAATTCGGCATTCTGACGGAATACACCGCCTTCCTGGCCGAAGAAGGCACCACTTTGGCCGCAGCGCCCGCAAACGCCGCTCGTGCTGCCTTCAACTACAGCGACAAAGCCATGAAGATGCGCAGCGGACCGGCGGCGGTGTCGCAGGCAGGCAACATCAACAAGGCCGCCGAATCGAAGCAGCTCAACGTCCGCAATCGCTTCCTCGATGACAAGATGAACGCCGTCGAGATCACCAGCGTGCAGCAGGTTCAAGCCGGAGCCTTTTTCAACAAAGGCAACCGCTGGAGCGATGCGAACGCCGCCAAGGCCGAGCGCGCGCCAGACCGAACCATCGAGATCGGCAGCACCGAGTTTGGCCGCCTGGTCGATGAACTCGCCGCCGACAACCGCCAGAGCCTCCTCGCGCTGCGTGGCGAGCTGCTGCTCGAGCATCGCGGCCAGATCGTGCTCATCCGCTGAATTTCTCCCGTCCACTCCACCCAAACCACATCCATGAAAACGAAACACATCCTCATCGCCACGGCTCTGACCGCGTGCATCGCCATCGCCAAAGAAGTTCAACCGCCCGCACCTGTGGCGGAAGTCACCAAGGTTGAAACCACCGTTGATGGGCCACTGGTCCAAATCGCCGTGCTTCTCGACACCAGCGGCAGCATGCAGGGCCTCATTGAGCAGGCCAAAACGCAGCTCTGGAAGCTGGTGAACGAATTCATCACCGCCAAACAGGACGGCAAGACGCCCGTCGTGCAGGTGGCGCTTTACGAATACGGCAAATCGGCGCTGCGTGCCGAGGAGAACTGGATTCGCCAGATTCAGCCGCTCACACGCGATCTCGACAAGGTTTCCGAGGAACTTTTCGCCCTCACCACAAACGGCGGCGACGAATACTGCGGCGCGGTGATCCAGCGGGCGACATTGGACCTTGCCTGGAATCCGAGCCCGAAGGTTTACAAGACCATCTTCATCGCCGGCAATGAACCGTTCACGCAGGGGCCGATTGATTCGAAGCAGAGCTGCAAAGACGCCATCGCGAAGGGCATCATCGTGAACACGATCCATTGCGGCGGCGAAGCACAGGGCATCGTGGAGCATTGGAACCAGGGCGCGCTGCTCGCCGACGGCAAATACCTCGTGATCGACCAGAACCAGGCCATCGTTCACATCGAAGCGCCGCAGGACAAAGAGATCGTGAAGCTCAACGAGGAGTTGAACCGGACCTACATCAACTACGGCGCTGCCGCACCCGCCGCGAAGGCCCGTCAAGTCGCACAGGACAGCAATGCCGCCGCGAAGCCTGAATCGGGAGCGCAGGTGCAACGCATCGTCAGCAAGGCCAGCGCGAACTACTTCAACAGCGGCTGGGATCTCGTGGATGCCAGCAAGGACAAGGGTTTTGACATCACGAAGGTCAAAGAGGCCGATCTTCCCGAGGAGATGAGGAAAATGACCGTCGAGGAGCGCAAAGCCCACCTCGAAAAGAAAACCGCCGAGCGTGAGGAGATTCAAAAGAAGGTGCTGACCCTGAACAAGGAACGCGAGGCCTACGTCGCCACCCAACGCAAGGAGTCCGCCAAGAACGACACGCTGGACACCGCGATGGTGAAAGCGTTGCGCACGCAGGCGGAGAAAAAAGGCATCGCGTGGGAGAAATAGACCCGTTAACCTTTCAGCATGCACACCATTCTGGTCATCGAAGACGACGCCGCGATCCGTCGCGGCGTCCTGGATGCGCTCAAGTTTGCTGGTCACACAACCTTGGAGGCCGGAGACGGTGAAAAGGGGATGAAGCTGGCCTTGAGCGCGACCTTTGACCTCATGCTGCTCGATCTCGTGCTTCCACATGCGAGCGGTTTCGATATTTTGAAAGCGCTGCGCCGTGAGCGACCTGGAACGCCGGTGATCATTCTCTCCGCACGCGGAGAAGAGAATGATCGAGTGCGCGGCCTGCGCCTCGGCGCGGATGATTATGTGGTGAAGCCCTTCAGCGTGCGCGAACTGCTCGCCCGCGTCGAAGCGGTGCTGCGGAGAGCGCCTGAACGCCAGCCGGTGAGCGAAACGCTGACCCTGGCCGTTGCGACGATTGATTTCGGCCAGAGCGTGGCCCGCTTCGAGAACGGCGAAAGCGCCGAACTTTCCGAACGCGAGCGCGACGTGCTGCGCTACCTCGCGTTGAATCGCGGACGGCCTGTTTCCCGCGAGGAATTGCTTCAGCGCGTCTGGCACATCGACAACAAGCAGACCGAGACGCGGACGGTGGACATGCACATTGCCAATCTCCGCCACAAGCTGCGAGATGACGCCGAATCGCCGCGTGTGATCGTGACGGTGCGGGGAAAAGGTTATCAACTCGTCTGAAATCATCATGCGCCGCCCGCTCCACATCTGGATTACCTTCCTCGCCTGCCTCGGGCTGCTGCTCGCGGCGATGGCGTGGGTGAGCTGGCACACGCTGGCGCTGGAGCGCACGCGTGAGGAGGCGGCGCGGGACGCGGACCAGCAGGAGCGTGTGCGGCTGGCGCTGTGGCGTCTCGATTTCCAGGCGAGCGCGCTTATGATTCGCGAGAACGCGCGGCCACCGCATGATTTCCGGCCGTTCCACGCGCCGGAAGGCCTGGTGAACAAGACGTATAGCAATGTGGCGAAAGGCGAGGTGCTGGTGCCATCTCCCTTGCTCGCGGAGACGCCGGAGCATGTGCTGCTGCACTTTCAGATGGACTCACGCGGGCAGATCATCTCCCCGCAGGTGCCGCAGAATGGCGAGCGCACTCTGGCGCTCGCGCAATTCGTGAACGCGGATGATTTGACGCGCTGTGAGCAACGCCTGAGCGGACTCCGTGAGCTGCTGGCGCAACCGGCCCATTCGATCACGCCTAAAGCAGAAGTCTCATCCTACTGGCCCGGCAGCAGGACTCGCACACCCGCGCCCGCCTCGGCCGGACCGCCGATCTTCAACCGACAGATCCTCGCCGAACAGGCGAGCGTGCCTCGTCTTGGCCTAGATGACAGCAAGCCGCTCGCCGCCAACGATGCGAATCTGCCACGCAACAACGCCTGGGCGGTCCAGGAGGGGCAGATGGCCGCTCAACAGCAGCTTCAGCTCAACAGCGCGGAGAACGCGTTGCGCAGCCGGGCGGTGACCGCGCAAGCGGAGGAGGCCATCAAGCAGCAGCCGATGATCAAGATGAAGGAGCCGATGCCGCCATCCAAAGTTTTGTCCAAAGCCATCGCCGAGACTCCCAAACCGAGCGCCAAGCCTGCGGAGAAGAAGATCGACACAGGCATGGACAAGGCTGCTGCCATGCCGATGCCCGCCGCCGCACCTGCTGCTTCGTCTGCGATGGCTGGCGCGTTCAACGCGCCCCCGCAAGATGGTTTTGGCACCTCCAGAGCCGAGAGCGCGAAGGAAAATCTGTCTGCGCTCAAAGGCGAGGTTTCATCCACGAGTTCGCGGCCTTTTCAAGGCGTGTGGCTGGGGCAGCATCTGGTGCTGACGCGTGAGGCGGTGGTGGATGGTGTGCGCATGGTGCAGGGCGTGTGGCTGGACTGGCCGGCGCTGCGTGAGGCGTGGCTGAAAGAGATCACGGATTTGTTTCCTGACGCGCGTCTTGAACCCGCCGCGAACGTGAGCCTGGGAACGCGGCCCACGGATGATCCGCTGCGCTTCGCGGCGTTGCCGGTGCGATTGGTCGCGGGTGTGATTCAACTGCCACCGCTGCCGTTTTGGACGCCGCTGCGCAAATCCCTCGCCATCGCGCTGGCCTGCGTGCTGCTGGCGGCGGCGGCGGTCGGTCTGGTGCTGCATGGCACCGTGGCGCTGAGCGAACGCCGCGCGGATTTCGTTTCCGCCGTGACGCATGAGCTGCGCACGCCACTGACGACGTTCCGCCTTTACTCCGAGATGCTGGCTGACGGCATGGTGACGGATGAGGCGCAGCGGAAGACTTATCTCGACACGCTCACTGGCGAGGCGGGGCGATTGAGTCATCTCGTCGAGAATGTACTGGCCTATGCGCGCCTCGAGCGCGGCAGCGCGAAAGCGAGAGCCGAGAGTGTGACGATCGGCGAGCTGCTGGACCGCATTTTCCCGCGTTTGAAGCAGCGCGCCAATGATTGCGGCATGGAGGTGCGCGTGCATGCCACGGAAGCCGACCGCAAGACGCAACTGCACATCGACGCGGCGGCGGTGGAGCAGATTCTTTTCAATCTCGTCGATAACGCCTGCAAATACGCCGCCCCACGCGCGGCGGAGCCGGTGATCCATGTGGAGGCGGACACGAGCGGCAAGTTCGCGATGCTGCGCGTGCGCGATCACGGCGGCGGCATCTCCCGCAGCGAGCGGCGGCGCATTTTTCATCCGTTTCACAAGAGCGCGGATCAGGCGGCACATTCCGCGCCCGGTGTCGGCCTTGGACTCGCGCTGTGTCGTCGCCTCGCCACAGCGCTGGGCGGTGCGATCACGCTGGATGCGGCGCACAAGGACGGCGCGTGCTTTGTGCTGAGCCTGCCGAAGTGATGTCGCGTTGCTCGTAGCGGAACTCGTCAGAGTTCCGGCAGGCTCACGCCAGCCGCTACGCGCTCATTTCTCCCCCGCGAGCGTCACAGCTCCGGTGATGATGATATGTCCCGCGTCATCGCGGATTTCACCGATCACCTGCCCCAACGTGTCTAGCATGCCTTGCAGCGAACCGCTGAGGTGAAGCGACTGGCCGGGCGTGATGCTGCCGAGGATCTTGATCTGGCGCACGGCGGTCAGACGCAGGTTTTTGAGCGGCGCTTCGCCGGGTCGCGTCTGCACCAGGATGCCGCCGAGCTGCGCCAGCGCCTCGATCATGAGCACGCCGGGCATGAGGGGAACATTGGGAAAATGGCCGCGCAGGAACTCCTCATCGCCCTTGAGCTTCCACACCGCCTTGGCAGAGACGCCGGGCACGAGTTCGGTGAGTTCATCAATGAAACGAAACTCCGGGCCGTGCGGGAGGGCGGAAAGCGCTTGGACAAGATCGGGCGGTGAAGGCATGTTTGCCCATATTCATGAATCAACCGCAGGGCAAACCCCAAAGCACCTCCGTCGCATGTTGAAGTTGCTGCATCGCCTGTGGCTTGGGTTTGTTCTAGTGCTCAGCATGGCCTACTGGGCTGGGGGCGGGTTCCTGTTTGTGCTGGCGGGGCTGGTGCTTGCGCCGTTGCTGCCGCTGGAGAGATCACGCGAGATCGGCCAGTGGCTGCTACAGGAGGCGTTTAATGATTTTCTGCGGCTGCTGCGGCTGTGCGGGGTGTTTGAGTGCGAGTTTCGCGGCTTTGAGGCGCTGGAAGGCGTCACCGGCGGATTGATCATTGCGCCGAACCACCCGGCGTTGTGGGACGCGGTCTTCGTGATCGCGAAAATACGCGGCCTGCGCTGCATTTTGAAGGCCTCGTTGATGCACAACCCCTTCCTGCGCGGCGGGGCCAAGCTGGCGGGCTTCATTCCGAACAAGCCCGCGCACAAAATGCTGCAGCACTCCATTGAGGCGCTGAGGCAGGGCGACCGCCTGCTGTTTTTCCCGGAAGGCACGCGCACACGCAAGCAAGAAAACGCCGTGAATCGTTTCCAGGGCGGAATCGGCATCATCGCCACGCAGTCGAGCGCGCCGGTGTGGCCGGTTTTCATCGAGACCAACAGCGACTACCTGTGCAAAGGCTGGCCGCTGTGGCGGCTGCCAGATCGAAAAATCAAGCTGCGCATCACCCTGGGCGAGCCGCTGGCCAGCCCGCCGGACGAAAGCGCGGCAGATTTCACCGAGCGACTGCGGGCCGTGTGCTTGGCCGCGCTCAGCAATGGGTCGAAAACAGTCGAGTGAGCAGATATGGGGTGAGTTACTACCAGGGTTGATTTGCGCTTGCGGCAGGAGGCTTCCTCGTGTCCATCACGCCTCCCCTGTGGAGCACATGAAGCTTCTTCTCCTCATCCCCAGCTACAACACCGGACGCCTGCTGGCGGACACGGTGGCACACGCGCTGGAGCACTGGCCGGAAGTGTGGGTGGTGCTGGATGGCAGCACCGATGGCAGCGAAAAGGCCGTGGAGGCGCTCCAGCCCGCGCATCCGGGCCTGCGCCTGATCAAACAGCCGGTGAATCGTGGCAAAGGCGCCGCCATCTGCCGTGGCGCCGAGGAGGCCGCCGCCGCCGGCTACACGCATGTGCTGACGATGGATGCCGACGGCCAGCATCCGCCCGAATCGATCCCGAAGTTCATCGCGCTCGCCCAAGCATACCCGGAGGCTGCCCTGCTCGGCCAGCCGATCTTCGGCCCCGAGGCCCCGATGCTGCGCGTGCGCGGCCGCCGTATCTCAAACGCCTGGGCGAATCTCGAAACCCTCTGCTGGGGCATCGGCGACTCGCTCTTCGGCATGCGCGTGTATCCCGTGCAGGCGCTGCTACGCGCGTTTAGCAGCACATGGTTTGCCCGCCGTTTTGATTTCGACACGGAGGTGGCCGTGCGCATCTGCTGGCAGGGCGTGCCAGCCATCAACGTCCCCACGCATGTGCGCTATCTCACGGCGGCAGAAGGCGGCGTCTCACAGTTCCGTTACATCCGCGACAACGCCCTGCTGACCTGGATGCACGCACGGCTGATGGTGAGTTTTGTCCTGCGGCTGCCGCTCTTGATCTGGCGTGCGGCGCGTGGTGGCAATCCGCTGAAAAATGTCGTCGCACCGTGATGGGCGGCCTGAAACGGGCCGTTCTCACCTCATGCGCCCGATTCTGCTCCTGCTGCTTGGCACGGCCTCTGCCTGTGCCGCGCCGAACATCCTCTTCATCGTCAGCGATGATCAGCGCCCGGACACGATTCATGCGCTGGGCAATGCGGTGATCAAAACACCGAATCTCGACCGCCTCGTCGTACGCGGCACATCGTTCACACGGGCGTATGCTGGCTATCCGATCTGCCATGTCAGCCGCGCCCAGATTTTGACCGGCACACATGCCTTCAAGGCGCTGCCGAAGTATCCCGGAGGCGCGATTGATCCCAAGCTCGCCACGCTGGCCGGGACGCTTCAAAAAAGCGGTTACCACACCTGCTACACCGGCAAATGGCACAACGACGGCCATCCGATGCAGCGTGGCTACACGACGACGAGCGGTCTTTACTCCAGCGGCGGTGGGAAAGGCATCACGCAGCCGGAAATCGACGACCGGGGTCGTCCGCTCACCGGTTATCGCGGCTGGACCTTCAAAGATGCGGACAACAAACCACAACTCGACCAGGGTGTCGGCCTCCAGCCCGACAATAGCCGTCACATCGCCGATGGAGCCATTCGCGCGATTCAAACAGCGCCGAAGGATAAACCGTGGCTCGTGCATGTGAACTTCGCCTTTCCGCATGATCCGCGTCAGTGGCCCGCAGGCATGAAGAACCGCTACGATCCGGTCAAAATGCCGCTTCCGGCCAATTTTGCGGCAAGACACCCTTTCGACCATGGCAACATCGACGGACGCGACGAACGGCTCCTCCCCACACCGCGAGTTGAAAGTCAGGTGCGCGAGGAACTGGCACTCTACTACGCGATGATCACCGATCTCGACGCGCAGCTCGGCCGCATCCTCACAGCGCTACCAGCACCGGAGGACACGATCATCATCTTCACCGCCGATCAGGGTCTCGCGCTCGGCAGTCACGGCCTGCTCGGCAAACAAAACCAGTATGAGCACAGCATCCGCAGCCCGCTCATCATCTGCGGCCCTGGTTTGCCGAAAAACGAGCGCAGTGGGACTCTCGTGAAGCTTCACGATCTCTTCCCCACGCTCTGTGAACTCAGCGGCACCACGATTCCGCCCACGGTAACGGGAAAAAGCCTTGCACCGCTGCTGCGGCATCAAACCGATCGCGTTCATGATTTCGTCACCGGCATCTTCGCCGACACGCAGCGCATGATCTGCGATGACCGCTGGAAGTTCGTTCTCTATCCCAAGGCAAACCGCGAGCAGCTTTTTGATCTCCAAAACGATCCGCATGAACTGAACGACCTTAGCGCCGATCCTGCGCATCAGACGAAGCGTGAGGATTTGAAGGCGCGGTTACAGGCATGGCGGCTGGAGAACGGCGATCCGAACCTCTGAAACGCCTCCTTCCTCGGCTTCGTTTAGACTGATACCCGGCCATGAAACTCCACACTGCACTCGGTTTCCTTTTAGGCGGATTGTCGGCCATCGCACAGACTCCCAAGGCAAAGAAGCCACCTCCTGTGCCACCACCGCTGCCGCCGATGGCGTATGCGTTTGAGGATGCGTTCGGCGGATTGACGTTTTCGATGCCGGTGGCTGTCGTCAGCGCGCCGGGAGAGAAGGATCGCATGTTCGTCCTCGAAAAGACCGGGCACATCCAGCTCGTGACGAATCTGGATCAGCCAACGCCGACGAAACAGGTCTTCGCCAATCTCATCGAGCGCCCCGATGGCAAGCTCGATGACAAAGGCGAGTGCGGGCTGCTGGGACTCGCGTTTCATCCCGACTTCGCACGCAATGGTCGATACTTCGTTTATTACAGTCTGCGAATCGGCGGGCAGCTTCATCAGCGCGTCTCGCGCTTCGATGGCGATAAAGAACAACCGCTGATCACGCAGCTCGATCCTGCGGGCAATCACAACGGCGGTGATCTCCACTTCGGCCCGGATGGCTTTCTCTACATCAGCGTCGGCGATGGCGGCGGTGGCAACGATGCCTTCGACAACGGGCGCTTCATCAACAAAGGCTTCCACGCTGCAATCCTGCGCATCGACGTGGACAAGCGTCCAGATAGCCTGCCACCAAATCCGCATCCTGCGGTGCATGTTGGCACATATACCGTGCCTGCGGACAATCCCTTCGTCAGCACAACCTCACATCACGGCGAAAAACTCGATCCTGCGATGGTACGCACCGAAATCTGGGCCACGGGCTTGCGCAACGTATGGCGCTTCGGCTTTGATCCACCGACGGGCCGACTCTTCGCCGCCGATGTCGGCCAGAATCTCTATGAGGAGGTGAACCTCATCGTCAAAGGCGGCGACTACGGCTGGAGCCATCGCGAGGGGCTTCATGCTTTCGATCTCGGTCCCGGCAAAGACATGCCGCCTCCGGTTTTCAAACCCATCGACCCCATCTTCGAATACCCGCGCACAACGGGCCTCAGCGTCACCGGTGGTCGAGTGTATGGCGGCAAGAAGTTCCCTGAATTCAAAGATGCTTACCTTTGCGCTGACTACGCCTTTGGTCGTGTGATCGCGGCGCGCGAGAAGAAGAACGGGCGTTGGGAGCATGAGATCATCGCCTTCGAACCAGCGATCACGGGCATCGGCGTCGATCCGCGCGATGGGGAACTGCTTTTCACCAACATGGCGAAGGGGAGCGTGATGCGGCTCAAACGAAGCTCCACCGAGCCGCGGCGGTGATTTACGCGATGATCTCCTTCACCACGCCGCCCTTCACATCGGTGAGGCGGAAGTCGCGGCCGCTGTAGCGGAAGGTGAGCTTTTCGTGATCGAGGCCGAGCAGGTGCAGCATGGTCGCGTGCAGGTCATGAATGTGGACGCGGCCTTCGATGCCCTCGGCACCGTATTCGTCGCTGAGACCGTGGCGGTGGCCGGGCTTCACGCCGCCGCCGGCCATCCAGATGGTGAAGGCGCGGTTGTTGTGATCGCGTCCGTCGCTTTGACCGAAGGGCGTGCGACCAAACTCACAGGCGAAGATGACGAGCGTGTCGTCGAGCAGGCCGCGTTGTTGCAGGTCGGTGAGCAGTCCGGCGATGGGTTTGTCAGTGGCGGCACAACTGGTGGGGAGCAGGTTCTTGATGTCGAAATGATGATCCCATCCGCCCGTGCCGATCTCGATGTAGCGCACGCCGGCTTCGGCGAACTTGCGGGCAAAGAGACACTGGCGGCCAAAGTTGTCGGTCGCTGTGTCGCCGATGCCGTAGAGCTTCAGCGTGTCAGCGGACTCGCGGGTGAGATCGAGCAGCGAGGGCACAGCGGCCTGCATGCGAAAGGCCATTTCATACGAGTGGATGACGCCTTCGAGGTCGGGATTCACTTCGTCGAGCGCGAGCCGGCGTTGATTCGTTCGCCGCAGCAACTCAAGCTGTGCGCGCTGCTGAGCAGGTGTGAGATGCGTGGGCACGAGGTCCGGCACGGGCAGCGAGCCGGGCTTATCTTTGGAGCCACCGGCACTGACCATCGTGGCCTGATACGCAGCGGGCAGGAAGGCGCTGCCGTGGTTGTTGCCGCCGAACTGTCGCAGCGAGTTCATGGCGATGTAGCCCGGCAGATCCTGTGTTTCGGAGCCGAGTCCGTAGAGCGTCCAGGCACCGACCGATGGCCGCGCCTGTGACGCAATGCCGGTGTGGAAAAACGGCACGGCAGTCTCGTGCGCCTGCTGATCCGTATGCATCGCACTGAGGACGCAGAGCTTGTCCACATGACGCGCCACGTTGGGATACAGCTCGCTCACCCAGTGTCCGCTCTGACCGTATTGACCGAACTGCCACATGCTGCCCATCAACTTTGAGGTGCCTTTGGTGCCAAAGGGTTTGCCAGCATCAGCGGTGAGCTTGGGCTTGTAATCAAAGGTGTCCACATGCGACACACCGCCCTGCATGAACATCATGATCACGCGCTTGGCTTTCGCAGGGAACAAGGCTGGGCGTGGCGAAGTGGGATTGTTCAGTGCCGCGCCTGCCTGTGTGCTCAATCCCGCGAACGCTGCGTAGCCGAAGCCATTGAGCGTGGAGCGCAGCATGTCGCGCCGAGAGATGGCATTGCGGATTTCGGATTGTGGATTGCGGATTGGGTTCATCGCTTGGGGCCTTTGGAGTTGGAGCGCGCGGTCTTGATGGATGCGACTGTCATGGCAGTGATCTCGTTTGCTTCCTGGATCAATGATTCGACTTGCTTGCGCTTCAAGAGACCAGCGTCGGCGATCATCTCGATCCAGCCTTGAGATTCATCCGCCTCTTCTTCAACGATGCCCAGTTTCGCGATGAACTCGGCAGTGCTGCGACCACGGCAGGCGGCACGATAATTTGAAGCCACCGAGGTTGCGCTGCGGAGCAACTGCTTTCCCATCACGTCAGCACTGCGTTTGTTCGGGAGTGCGTCCACCATCTTGATGACGCGAAGCGCGAATACCTTGGCTCGTTCCTTGAAGTCGTTTTGGTTCATGAGCGTAGTGGTGTTCAAATCCGCAATCCGCAATCCGCAATCCCAGATCCGCAATTCAATAGAGATAACGAAACTCCGCCGAGGCAAAGAGTGTCTGGCAGAATGCCGCCCAGGCACTCAGCTCCGGGTTCTTGCTGTCACTCACCGGAAAGTCGCGGATGAAGGCGGTGGCGTCGTTGCGTTCCTCGTCGGTGGGTGATCGGGCAAGGATGAGCTGGTAGGCGGTGTCGATGCGAGACAGATCGTCTTTGGTCATCTGCATCAAGCGTCGGGCCGTGCGCTGCGAGTAATCGACGACGAGTGCGCTGTTCATCATGAAGAGCGCCTGTGTGGGCACGGTGGTGATGCTGCGGCGGCCTGTCACCATCTCGGGTTCGGGGAAATCGAAGACGGTCAAATCCGCAGGCACGGTCTCGTGCATGATGGGACGATACACGGTGCGATAGCGCTCGGTGGGCGCGAGGAGGTCGGGAATGTTGGTAGAGACGATGCGAGGATCGAGAGTGCGCAGATGAATCTGTGATTTCAGCTTCGGCGGTGTGAGATAGAGGTGACCGCTGATGGCGAGGAAAGAGTCGCGGATCGCATTGGCATCGAGACGGCGGCGATTCGCATGCCAGTTCAGACGATTGGCGGGATCGATCTCATACGCGACGGCGTTGTGCGTGGTGCTGAGTTGGTAAACGCGGCTGCTGGTGATGTCGCGGATGAGCTTCTTCACCGACCAGCCTTGCGCGATGAATCGTTGCGCGAGGTAGTCGAGCAACGCTGCGTTCGACGGAGGCTGGCCAGTTTTGCCGAAGTCATCGGATGACTCCACGATGCCAGCGCCGAAGAGATGCTGCCAGATGCGGTTCACCATGACGCGTGCTGTGAGGGGATTGTCCTTGCTGGTGATCCACGTAGCGAGTTCCACGCGACCGCTTTGCTTCGGGTTCACCTTCGGCGTGCTGGCGGTGGTCAGCACTTCGGGGAAGCCGCGCGGCACGACCGCTCCGAGCTGCGATTCCTCGCCGCGAATGCGAATCGCACAGTCGGCGGGCTCGGGCACGTCGCGCATGGCGGACATGGCGTAGGGCAACTGAGCGTTGAGCTTGTCATTGAATTTCTCCACGATGTCCTTCAGCCGATCCTGTTCGTTCTTGAGCACCATCACCTCGGGCCGCGTTTTGTAGAACGCTTCCAGCTCGGTCTTGCCAGCTTTTTGCATCCCGGCTTCCTGCACGGCGGCACGTTGTGCGCGGTAGATTTTGCCGCCCAAGCCCATGCGGGCCGAGGCAGCCTTGAGCTGTTCGGCGAGGTCTTCGTCGGTGAACGTGATGGGCGCACCCGCGAGCGGCTGCACGCCCTGCGTCCACCTGGCAAAATGTCGGCGCCATGCTCCGGCGAGCGGCTCGGAACTGCGTAGGATGCCCGCGAGCGCGTAGTAGTCGCGTGTCGGGATCGGGTCGAATTTATGGTCGTGGCATTTTGCACACGCCAGCGTCAGGCCGAGGAGGGAGCGGCCCATGCTGTCGATCTGTTCATCGACGACGGTCATGATGTAGCGCTGATCATCTTCATCGAGCGTGTTCTTCGTGCCGATGCTGAGGAAGCCGGTGGCGATGAGCTGTTCGTTGCGTTGCGCATTGTTCGTCGCAGGCATCAGATCACCGGCGAGCTGTTCGCGCAGGAACTGGTCATACGGTTTGTCGGCGTTGAACGCCGCGATGACGTAGTCCCGATAACGGAAGTTCACCGGCAGCAGCATGTTTTGCCCGCCACCACTCGACTCGCTGTAGCCCGCAATGTCCAACCAATGACGGCCCCAACGCTCGCCGAACTGGGGGCTCGCGATGAGCTTCTCGATTTCGGATTGGGGATTTCGGATTTCGGATTGGCTCGATGACGGCGACTCGCGCTCTTCCAACTCAGGTGGCAGGCCGGTGAGATCGTAGGAGATGCGACGGCGCAGCTCATGTGGCTGCGCGTCTGTCACGGGCTTGATGCCTTTTTCTTCGAGGGCTGCGAGAATGAAGCGGTCGATGTCCGTGCGCGGCCAAGTCACGTCCTTGACCGTGGGAACGGGCGGATTTGAGATCGGCTGAAAGGACCAGTGCTTGCGACCTTCCTCGATGTTGATCGTCGTCGCCGCGCCCGGCTTGCCTTCGCGAGGATCGGCCGCGCCCATCGCGATCCATTGGGCGAAATCCGCCACCACTTCCGCAGGCAGTTGTTTCTTCGGCGGCATCTGCAAGTCCTCGTCCGCATAGCCGATGGCCTTGAGCAGCAGACTCTTCTCCGCATCCCCCGGCACCACCGCCGCCGCCGTGTCGCCGCCCTGGCGTGTGCTCTCGCGCGTGTCGAGCAGCAGCCCGCCTTTGTTTTTCCCCGCCTTCACGGAGTGGCAGGAGTAGCATTTCTCCGCCAGCACCGGGCGTATCTTGTTCTCAAAGAACTCGACGGCCTTCGCGTCGTCGGCTGCCGACGCTGCGACACACCGACTGGCGACCAGCAGGCAGAGGAGGCTTGGGACAACGGCGCGTTTCATTGGTAAGTCTGGCGAGACATAACTGCGCACAAGCGTTGGTCTTGCATGTCGCCCCTCAAGACCCTCCGTCTCAGCCTGTTGCTCTTGATCATTCCGCTCGGGCACGCTGAAGAACCAGGACGGACCGGAGACCTGTTTCGCGAGTCATTCGATGACGCCTTGATCGATCAACGCGGCTGGTATGATGGGAAAGAGGTGCGCATCGTCCCCAATGGCAAAAGCGGCTCATGCATCGAATACGAATGGACCGACGCGAGCGACACCGTGACTGGCTCCTCGGCGAAACGACATCTGTTCGAGCCCACGGACGAGATTTTTATCCGCTACTACCTGCGGCTCTCCAAAGGCTGGGGCTGGAGCGGGCGGAGCTACCATCCGCATCTCACGCACTTCATGACCACGGAGAACTCGAAGTGGCACGGCCCGGCGGCGAGTCATCTCACGCTCTACATCGAACCGGTGAACGGCAAACTGCGTCTCGCCGCGCAGGACATTCAAAACAAGGACATGCCACACGGCCTGACGCAGGGACCGCTGCGTGGCGGCTACAACGGCCAGATGTTCGACAGCGCGGACGAACTCTTCACTGACGACGCGTGGCATTGCATCGAAGCGCAGTTCAAACTCAACACCCTCGACCTCAAGAATGACAAACCCAACGCCGACGGCATCGTGCGCGGCTGGTTCGACGGCAAACTCGTCATTGCGCACACGGACGTGATCCTGCGCTCCACCGATTTTCCCAACATGAAGTTCAACCAGTTCCTCATGGCGCCGTACTTTGGCCCCGGCCTGCTGCCACACGCGCAGAAGCTGTGGATCGACGAAATGGTCGTCGGGAAGAAGAGGATGGGGCCGCTGGAACCGGAAGCGAAGGCTCCGTAGCTCGGTTGAGAGCGCCGAATGCCGGAAAGCCCGTCCGGCGGCCGACGTTTGAGTGGGCACCAGCCACCCTTGCCCAGCCATGAAAACATCCATCCTCATTTGGGCCGCCTTTGCCGGCCTCACAGTCATCGGCACCCTGGGTGCCGCAGAGAAACAGAAAAAGGCCGACGTCACCGGCTTTCCGTTCTGGAAATCGGAGAAGCAGCCTCACGCCCCGCCCTTTGTGCCCGGGCTGAATGCCGCCCTCGAACTGACCGACGCGCAGCGCGAGCAGATCGCCGCAGCGCAGAACGATTTTAACAACGACGAGGCCGTGAAGGCGTCACGCGGATTGCGCAAGGACGACCCCAGCGTGACTGCCGAGCAACGTGACAAGGCCCGGGCCGCCATGGAGGCCGCCACGGCGCGTCTGCATGAAAAAGTGAACAGCATCCTTACGCCGGAGCAGCGGGCGCTGGTCGAGAAAATCAACGCGGCACGCGTGGCGGCGGTGGAGGAGGTCGGCATTGTCTATAAAGACAAATTCAGCATCAAAGGCGACGAAGCCGCCCGGCGCCGGGTGATGGAGGAAAAGAATCAGGACCTCGCCGAAGGCTTCCTCGGCAAATTAGATGCGCTTTTGAGCACCAGCCAGAAGGATGCGATGGCGCGTGCCGCCGCCGAGGAGGAGCAGCGCATGAAGACGGCGGTGAGCAAGAAGCCGCAGAAGCAATAGCCTTCCACTGCCATGAAGCCGCCGCTCACCGCCCTGAAGCTCCTTTTGCTCATCGGCGCGATGCCGGTGGCAGGCGGCGTGCTGGCGGATGAACCGGCGTTTGCCAAAGGCGAGCCGAGTTTCCGCCGCCATGTGATTCCGCTGCTCGGGCGCGCGGGATGCAGCACGCGCGAGTGCCACGGCTCGTTCTCCGGGCAGGGTGGATTTCAGCTTTCGCTGTTCGGCTACGATTTCGACGCGGATCACAAAGAACTGACGCAGGAAACCGATGGCGGCGAGGGCGAGGCGCGGGTGAATCCGGTCGATGCCGCGAACAGCCTGCTCGTGACGAAGCCCACCGCGCAGGTGAAGCACAAGGGCAAGGAACGCTTCAAAAAAGATTCGTGGGAGCATCAGTTGCTGCAACGCTGGATCGCGGATGGCGCGAAGAACGATGAGGCGACGAGCGGCGAATTCGACCGCCTCGAAGTGCAGCCGCGTGAGATCGTGTTCAAAGCCAGGGGTGAAAAAACCCAGATCAAAGTGCTCGTGCATTGGAAGGGCGGCGAAAGCGAGGATGTGACACAGATCACGCGCTTCCGGACGAACGACGAATCCATCGCCACCATCTCCGAGACGGGTCTCGTTGAGTGCAAAAACAGCGGCGACACACATGTCGTGGCCTTTTACGACAACGGCGTCACTCCCATTCCGGTGATGCTGCCGGTGAGCGAGTTGGCAGGTGAAAAGTATCCGAATGTCCGCACGCCGACGAAGGTGGACGAGTTGATCGCCGCCAAACTGCGCAAACTCGGCATCGTGCCGTCGGAGCTGTGCAGCGACGCAGAGTTTTTGCGCCGTGCGAGCCTTGATGTTGCCGGAACATTGCCAACACTTGACGAAGTCACAAAATTCCTCGCCGACAAAGCACCTGACAAGCGCGTGAAGAAAATCGAGGAACTGCTCACTTCACCCGGTCATGCGGCGTGGTGGGCGACGAAGCTCTGCGACTTCACCGGCAACAGCGCGAAGCAGATCTTCAACGAGAGCGTGACCGAACTGAACGGCGACTTCTCGCGCCAGTGGTGGGAGTGGATCGAGCGGCGCATCGCGAATAACGAGCCGTATGACAAGCTCGCGGCCGGCATCATCCTGGCGACCAGCCGCAGCAAGCCCGACCAGTCCTACAAGGACTATGCGCTCGAAATGGCCTCGTATCTGCGGCGCGAGAATCCAGCGGACTTTGCCGCGCGCGAGACGATGCCGCACTACTGGGCGCGCAAGAACGTGCAGAAGCCGGAGGATCGTGCGTTGTCGTTTGCGCATGCATTCCTCGGCGTGCGCATCGAATGCGCGCAGTGTCACAAGCATCCTTTCGACCAGTGGACGAAGGCGGACTACGAGCAGTTCCAACAGTTCTTCGAGCCGCTGCGTTACGACAGTAATCTTCGCCGCGATCCCGTGGTCAATTACGTCACCGCCGTGAAGGAAGTGAGCAAAGTCGTCGGCACCGGCAAAGAAATGCAGATGCGCGAGGCCCAGAGCGCTGAAATCCGCCGCCGCATTGAAGCGGGCGAGCTCATCCCGATTCACGAGGTGTATGTCACCACGCGCAATCCACGCAACACCATCGCTCGGATGATGGACAACATGCGCGCCTACTCAGGCCGTGTGCTCACCCCGAAGCTGCTCGGCGGCGACCAGGTGCTGATCAAGGAATACGCCGATCCGCGCGAGCCGCTGATGCAATGGCTGCGCAGCAAGGACAATCCCTTCTTCGCCCGCGCCTTCGTGAACCGCGTGTGGGCCGCCTATTTTCATCGCGGCCTCGTCGAGCCTGCCGACGACATCAATCTCGCCAATCCGCCGGTGAATGCGGAGCTGATGGACTACCTCGCCGGTGAATTCATCGCGCACGGCTACGACATGCGGCACCTTCACCGGCTCATTTTGACCAGCGACACCTACCAGCGCAGCTGGCGCCCGAATGCGACGAACGAACTCGACGAACGGAACTTCAGCCGCTTCGTGATGCGGCGTTTGCCTGCGGAAGTGCTGCTAGATGCGATGACAATGGCCACGGCAGCAGACGGAAAACAGCTCCCCTTTGCCAACGACACGAAAAATCGCGAGATCGGCCCGAATGTGGCCGCATTCGGCCTCGCGGAGGCATTTGCGGGCAAAAACATGCCGGACCACGCGCTGACGATTTTTGGCAAATCGGCCCGCGAGACGAACTGCGACTGCGAACGCGCCTCCGTGCCCACGCTGCTGCAATCCCTCTACATGCGCAACGATCCCGAGATGCTCGCGCGCATCGAGAACCAGCGCGGAAGCACGCCCGCGTGGATCTCAGAGCTGCGCGCGGCAAAACAACTCCCCGATGACAAAATGATTACTGAGACCTTCCTGCGCACGCTCAGCCGCCCACCCACGACGGAGGAACTGCAAAAGGCGCGCACCGACATCGATGCAGCATCTGATCCGATCGACGGCCTGCGCGATCTGCTCTGGGCTTTGCTGAACACGCGCGAGTTTACCGTGAATCATTGATCTTCTCTTCAAACTCAACCGCAACACACCATGAACCGTCTGCATCGTGATCCTTTTCTCCGCCGCGACTTTTTGCGCGTCGGATCGCTCGCCGGGATCGGTCTCGGCTTGTCGGAGTATCTTGCCCTCGCCGAAAGCGGCGGCGTGAACAGCAACGCAAAGGCCAAAGCGGCCATCTTTGTGCGTCTCGGCGGCGGGCCGAGCCACATGGACACCTTTGACCTCAAGCCCGGCGCGCCGGACACGCATCGCGGCGAGTTCAAGGAGATCGCCACCAACGTGCCCGGCATCCGCATCTGCGAGCATCTGCCGAAGCTGGCGCAGTGCGCGGACAAATACGTCATCCTGCGCGGCGTGAGCCACAACCTCGCGGCGCATGAACTCGGTACGCAGTATCTCGGCACCGGCAACCGGCCCCTGCCCGCGCTGCGCTACCCGAACTACGGCGCGGTGATCTCGAAGGAACTCAAGGCGGCGATGGAGATTCCACCCTTCGTCTCGATTCCGGGCGAAAAAGAAGATGCCACGGGCTATCTCGGTGTCGAGTTCGGCCCGTTTGAGACGGGCGCGACACCGCAGGCCGGCAGGTCGATGGAGATTCGCGGGTTGTCGCTTGGTAAAGGCATCACGCTTGCCGATGTGGACCGCCGTCAGGACATGCTGCAGCGCTACGACCAGGCGTTTGGTGATTTCGCGCAGAAGGACAAGCTGCTGGCCGGCATGGAGCAGTTCAGCCAGCGCGCGTATGCGATGATGCGCTCCGAGCGCACACGCGATGCGTTCGATCTCGCGCGTGAATCGAGCTCAATCTCGGGCCTGTTCGGCACCGAGCCGTTCTCGCAGAGCTGCCTGCTCGCCACGCGCCTCGTCGAGGCCGGTGTGCGCTTTGTCACAGTCAATCTCACCGGCTGGGACACGCACACGGACAACTTCGGCCAGCTCAAAAACCGTCTGCTGCCCACACTCGACGCCGGATTGAGCGGTTTGTTCCTCGCATTGCATGAGAAGGGCCTGCTGGCCTCCACGTCGGTCTTCGTCACCGGTGAGTTCGGCCGCACACCGATCATCAACGCCCGTGGCGGCCGCGATCACTGGCCGCGTGCCATGTGCTGCCTCTTCGCTGGCGGCGGCATCGCCGGTGGCCGCGTGATCGGCGAGTCCGACGCCAAAGGCGAAGGCCCGAAGGACAAAGGCATCACGCCCGACGACGTCGCGGCCACCTTTTACCAGTCTCTCGGTATCGACCCGCATAAAGAATACCAAACCCCGACCGGACGGCCGATGCAGATCGTCCGCAACGGCACGCCGATTCGTGAGGTGTTGGGTTGATCGGCCGCCTCAACTCCATCCGCGTTCAACATGAAACACTGGCCATTATTCTTCATCATAGCGACCACTCTCATGGCCGCAGACACGCAAAACTGGCCGCAGTATCGTGGCGCAAACTCAGATGGACTCGGCGAGGGCGCGACACTGCCGGAGACGTGGAGCGAGACGGAGAATGTGGTGTGGAAGGTGAAAGTGCCGGGCTGGGGCTGGTCATCGCCGATTGTGTGGGGCGACAAGATTTTTGTGACCTCGGCGGTGGGGGAGAAGGAACTGCCGACGCCGCATGTGGGCGGTTATCCAGGTGGGCATGTCGGTACCGGCGAGGTGCATCGCTGGATGCTTTACTGCCTCGATTTCGAGACTGGAAAAATCCTGTGGGAGTTCGAGGCGCACCAAGGCATCCCGCCGCAGATGCGACACCCGCGCAATTCCTTCGCCTCAGAGACACCCGTGACAGACGGCGAGCGCGTGTATGCCTGGTTTGCGAACATCGGCCTCTTTTGCTGCGACATGAACGGCAAGAAACTTTGGGAGCGCCGCTGGCCGAGCTACCCGATGCGCGATGGCTGGAACACCGGCACCTCGCCCGAGCTGCACGGCGGGCGCGTCTTCATTCAGAACGACAACGATCAGGAATCCTGGCTCGAAACGGTGGACAAACTCACGGGCAAGACGCTCTGGCGTGTGCCACGCGATGAGCGCAGCACCTGGTCCACGCCGTATGTGTGGGAAAGCGGGCAGCGCACCGAGTTGGTGACCATCGGCATGAAAAAGATCCGCTCCTATGCGCCGGAGGACGGCGCGTTGCTGTGGGAAATCAGCGGCACCGCCGGTTTGGTGAGCCAGATCCCGATGTCGAAGCACGGACTGCTCTATGCGGGTGCCGGTTATCATTATGGACCGCTTTATGCGATCAAACCCGGCGCGAAGGGTGACATCACGCTGCAAGGCGACGCAACGAGCAATGAGTTCATCGCGTGGTCGCAGAAGCGCGGCTCCAGCATCCATCCTGGCTACCTCATCAGCGGCGACCGGCTCTTCGTCTGCTACGACTCCGGCCTGCTCGGCTGCTTCAACGCGAAGACCGGAGAGGAGATCATCGCCAAGCAGCGGCTGAACACGAAGGGCGGCCGCTTTTACGCCTCGCCCTGGGCCTACAATGGCCGCGTCTTCATGCTGAACGAAAATGGCGACACTTGGGTGATCGAAGACAGCTCCGAATACAAACTCGTGCGCAAGAACTCCCTCGGCGACGTCGCCTGGGCCACACCGGCCATCGCACGCGGCAGTTTGTTCATCCGCACTTTCTCGTCGCTGTTTCGCATCCAAAACAAAAAGTGACCCGCCATGAACCTTCCGCGCATTCTCCTCATTTGGGCGGCCACCAGCGCCATGCTGCTTGCCCAGGAATCGACCACGCTCAAAGTCGTGAAGGATCGCGCCGAACGCGGCACGCTGAGTGATCAGCGCCAGCTTGTGCGCGGCGACACGGGCAAGTGGAACGACGCTGCCACGCTGCAACATGCTCCGCCGCTTGCGCAGAAACCGCAAGGCATGTCGCTCGACGACTGGTCGGAGCAGTTGATGGAGAACAAACCGCAAACCACCGCCATTGACGACAACTGGCTCATCTTCCGCACTCGCCAGCTCGACGACAACGACCGCGTGTGGGTCGAAAAGATCGAGCGCAGTGGCAATGAGTTCACCATCACGATGCACGAGGCCATCTGGCAGGGGAACTACTTCAAAACCTTCACCTGGTATGAAGTCACCGCCGTGAACCTCGGCAAGCTCCCAGCGGGCGACTACACCGTGAAGTGGATTGTTAAACCGCTTACCTTCAAACAACTCGAAAAGCCCCGCGAAGCCCAGAACAACTACCAGACGAACTGGCCGACGGACGATCAACCAGGCAGCAGCAAACCCGTAGAATTGAAGGCCAGCTTTTCGGTTCGTTGACGTTTTAACTCCACACACTATGCGCCTGTTCCTTTTTCTCTTCATCTCCATCAGCCTCCACGCCGCCGACTGGCCGCAGTTTCGCGGTCCCACTGGCGATGGCGTCACCACGGACACGAATCTGCCGCTGACGTGGAGCGAGAAGGAAAATCTCGTCTGGCGCACGGAGCTGCCGGGACCGGGTTCGTCGAGTCCGGTCATCGCGGGGGATAAAATCTTCCTCACCAGCTACAGCGGCTACGGGATCGACGTGAAGGAGCCTGGCGACATGGCGAAGCTCAAACGCCATGCTTTGTGTCTCGACAAGAAGACCGGCAAAATCCTGTGGAATCACGAGATCACGACCGATCTGCCGAACAAGCCCTACACCGGCACTTACATCACCACGCACGGCTACGCGTCGAGTTCGGCCGTCACGGATGGCAAGGGTGTCTTCTTCTTCATGGCGAACGCGGGCGTGTTTGCCTACACCGTGGATGGAAAACCGGTTTGGAACGTCAGCGTCGGCGAAAAGGCTCACGACTGGGGCGTCGGCTCATCGCCCATTCTTTATGGCGAGCTGCTGATCGTGAACGCCGCGCTCGAAAGCAATCAACTTGTCGCTTTGGACCGCAAAACAGGCAAAACCGTGTGGAGCGCCACCGGCTTCCCCGCGTCCTGGAACACGCCCACCATCGTGAAGGTTGATGGACACGACGAACTCGTCGTGAACTCCAACGGCAAGCTGCGTGCCTTTGATCCGAAGGACGGCAATGAACTGTGGTTCTGCAACAGCATCAAAGCCGCCGAGCTTTGCCCCAGCGTCGTCGCGCATGACGGCGTCATCTTTATCATCGGGCATCCCGGAGGCCAAAGTCAGGCCGTCAAAGCCGGTGGTAAAGGAGATGTGAGCGCCACGAACATCCTCTGGCAGGCGCAGAAGGGCAGCAACGTTGGCTCGCCAGTTTACAAGGACGGTCATCTCTACTTCATCAACGACTCACGTGGCGTCGCCACCTGCCTTGATGCCAAGACGGGTGCGGTCGTGTATGAGCAGCCGCTCGCGTCACGCCAGAAGCGCGACCGCTGGTATTCCACGCCGCTGCTTGCCGGAGACAAAATGTACTGCGTGGGCCGCGAGACCGGCACCTACGTCATTGCCGCCAAGCCGCAGTTCGAACTCCTCGCCACCAACGTCATCTCCGGTGACGACAGCATCAGCAACGCCAGCCCCGCCGTGTCAGACGGCCAGATTTTCCTCCGTTCGAACAAATACGCTTACTGCTTTGGCAAAAAGTGACTCTCGATGAAACCATGAAGCTGCTCGAATCCAAGGGCAGCGAGCAGACTCGGAAGACTTTCCGACGCCATGGGGCGCCGGAGTCGATGTTTGGGGTCAAGGTGGGTGATTTGAAGCCCATCGCGAAGTTGATCAAAGGCGATCAAGGGCTGGCGATGGAGCTTTATGCCACCGGGAACAGCGATGCGATGTATCTGGCCGGATTGGTGGCGGATGGGGCGAAGATGAAGCGGGCGGATCTCGATCGCTGGGCGAAACAGGCCACCTGGCAGATGATTTCTGGTTCCACGGTGCCGTGGGTGGCTTCGGAGCATCCGGAAGCTGTCGGGATGGCGCTGAAGTGGATCGATTCGCTCAAAGAAGAGATCGCGGTGGCGGGCTGGGCCACGCTTTCGTCCGTGGTGAGCGTGTGGCCGGATGAAAAGCTGCCGCTGAAGCAACTCAATGCCTTGTTGAAGCAGGTGGTGAAGTCGATCCACGCCGCTCCGAACCGCGTGCGCTATGCGATGAACAACTTCATCATCTGCTGCGGCACCTATGTCGCTCCGCTGGCGGACAAGGCTGTCACCGCCGCTCGAAAGATGGGACGTGTCGAAGTGGACATGGGCAACACCGACTGCCAGGTGCCGGATGCGGAGTCTTACATCATCAAAAGCCGTCGTGGCCTGCCGGTGGCTCCGAAGCGCAAGACGACGCGGTGCTGACCGTAGCAGGAGTTTTCCAACTCGTGCATCCACGGGCTAGAAAGCCCGTGCCACGTCGTTCAAGACCATCATGCGCCATCTCTTTGCCGTTCTCCTGCTCCTCACCGTTCCCGCCCTCGCCCAAACACCTGCCAAAGCCAAGGCACCCGATGCCGTGGACACGCTGGCGAAGGATCTGAAGCCGTCACGCGTGCTCGTTTACAAGAAAATCGCCGAGCGCGAGCTGCAACTGCACGTCTTTGAACCCGCAGGTTTCAAGGCGGGCGACAAACGTGCCTGCTACCTCATCATTCACGGCGGTGGCTGGACCGGTGGTGCGCCGCCGCGCATGTATCCGTTTGCCGCTCATTACGCGAAGCTTGGTCTCGTCGGCATCAGCATGTCGTATCGGCTTCACAGTGCGAAGACCGGCGTCAGTGTCTTTGACTGCGTGAAGGATGCGCGATCTGCGGTGCGCTACATCCGCGCACACGCCACTGAACTCGGCATTGATCCACAGAAGATCATCGTCAGCGGTGGCTCTGCGGGTGGACATCTGGCGGTTTCGACGGCGCTTTTCGACAAGGTGAACGAAGATAGCGACGATCTCACGATTTCAGCCACTCCTGCGGCCCTCGTGCTGCTGTTCCCGGTGATTGACACCTCTAAAGAAGGCTACGGGCAGGCGAAGATCGGCGAGCGTTGGCAGGAACTCTCTCCGGCGCACAATGTCCGCACTGGATTGCCTCCCACGCTCACCTTCCACGGCACCGGCGACACGGTGACGCCCTTCGCCGGAGCCAAGACCTTCCATGAAGCCATGCTCAAAGCCGGCAACCGCAGCGAACTGGACGTGAACGAAGGCGGTGTGCATGGCTACCTCATGCGCAACAAGGTCCTCTACGACGACACGATGACAAAGACGGACGCGTTCCTGAAGTCGCTCGGGCTGCTGCCTTGAATCGGCGTCATCTGCGAAATCTGCGGACTATTCCCCAATCCACACCGGTGTTCCCACCGGCACGAGATCGAACAGCTCGATCACCTCACGGTTCCGCATGCGCACGCAACCGTGGCTGCCGGGCCTGCCGATGCCGTTCTCGTCGTTCGTTCCATGAATGTAAATGTAGCGCTGGAACGTGTTCGCATTGCGCGGCTCCAGCCCATGCAGCCAGAGGATGCGGGTGAGCACGAAGTCGGACTTCGTGTCCATGCCCGGCGTCCACATGCCCATGGGCTGCCGTGATTTGAAAATCGTGCAGCACTCCGCTCCGTCGCCATGCTTCTCCTTCACCACGAAGCAGCCCAGCGGCGTCTTGTTGCTGCCTTCGGTGAACCCGATGCCGAACTTCGACGTGGAGCAGGCCCACTCACGCACGATCCGATGCCCGTCGAACAACCGCAAGCGCTGCGTGCCGATGCTGACTTCGAGGCGTGGGTTCGTGAGGTTCATGCAGTCTTCTGGCTCAACAGCTTCTCGTAACGGAGCCGATCCGTCTCCGAGAAGCAACAAAAGATGATCCTGCGCAGCGATGAAGGTGCTGCGAAGAATTCACGCACGGCACCGACGGCGATTACCGCCGCATCATCCGCTGGATAGCCGTAAACACCGGTCGAGATGCACGGGAAGGCGATGCTTTGCAGTCCGTGTTCTACGGCGATTTGAAGCGAGTTTCGGTAGCACGAGCGCAGCAGCTCCGTCTCGCGCTTGCCGCCATCCACCCAAATCGGTCCGACGGTGTGGATGACATGCCTCGCTTTGAGACGATAGCCCTGCGTGATCTTGGCCTCACCGGTGCGGCAACCGTTCAGCATGCGGCATTCCGCCAGCAGTTCAGGTCCTGCCGCACGATGGATCGCCCCATCGACACCACCACCCCCGAGCAGTGATGAATTGGCCGCATTGACGATGGCATCCACGTCGAGCGTGGTGATGTCCGCACGGATGGCCTCCAGGGTGGTCATGGAGGCTGATTTCAGCCGGAGAAGTGCTTTCAGGCAAGCACCTTTCCCGTCCTTGCATCCGGCCCGCTTGCTCGTAGTATCGCGGCCCTTTTTCAACCCCCAAACCTGATACCATGAGCACCCTCAAGAACGTCGCCATCGTCGGAGCCACCGGCGCTGTGGGCGCGGAGATGATCCGCTGCCTCGAACAGCGCCAGTTTCCCGTCGGCCAGCTTACCCTCCTCGCCTCCGCACGCAGCGCCGGGAAGAAGCTGAAGTTCAAGGGCCAGGACATCACCATCCAAGAGCTGACGCCGGATTCGTTCAAGGGCATCGACATTGCGTTGTTCAGCGCCGGTGGCGGCATCTCGCGTGACTTTGCGCCGCATGCGGTGAAAGCCGGTGCCGTGGTCGTGGACAACTCTTCCTACTTCCGCCAGGACCCGAACACGCCGCTCGTCGTGCCGGAAATCAACGCCGCTGATGTGAAGAGCCACAAGGGCATCATCGCGAACCCGAACTGCACCACCGCCATCTCGCTGATGGCGCTGTATCCGTTGCATCAGGCCTTTGGTGTGAAGCGCATCTTTGCCTCCAGCTATCAGGCTGTGTCCGGCACCGGAGCGCAGGCTATCGAAGAGCTGGCGAACCAGTCCCGCGAGTGGGCCAGCCAGAACCGCGCCTGGGACGCCGCGAAGCTCGACAGCAAGCCGCACGTCTATCCACATCAGATCGCCTTCAATGCCATCCCGCAGGTCGATAGCTTCCTCGACACCGGCTACACGAAGGAAGAGATGAAAATGGAGAACGAAGGCCGCAAGATCATGCATCACGACAAGTTCCGCGCTTCCGTGACCTGCGTGCGCATCCCGGTCTTCCGCGCCCACAGCATCGCCATCAGTGCCGAGTTTGAAAAGCCCGTCACGGTTGAAGCCGCGCGTGAGGTGCTCAGCAAGGCCCCCGGCCTCGACATCCTCGACGATCCCGCGAACAAGGTCTATCCGCTCGCGCTCGACATCGCCGGTCGCGACAACTGCGCCATCGGCCGTCTCCGCATCGACTGCGCCCTCGACAATGGCCTCGCCTTCTGGGTCGTCGGTGACCAGCTCCTCAAAGGTGCGGCGCTGAACGCGGTGCAGATCGCGGAGTGCTTGTTGTAAATAGTTCCAGTCCAAACAGACAAGTGCTATTGCCATGTTGTTGGCAAAGCCTGTCAGTTCATTTGGGTAAAAAAACCAAGCGGAAGTCCCACATCTCCAGTTCACAAGTTTTGCCTGGCTGGAGTGTCGCAGGCAGGTCAAGAGTTGCAGTGATGTTCAAGTCCGAAAGCTTTTCTGGCTGCCGATTAGTGCCGAATGCGCCAGCAGCTCCCAAAGGTAGTGTGGGCAAGTAATACAAGACTTTCTGAACATGAGGAGTGTCAGTATCAGTAATAATACAAGGTGTCCTGGGGATGGAAAAGGAACCAAAGGAACTAGCGGCAAAACTAACGGCAGCGTCCGTGAGATTACTCCAGCCAGGCCTCCTCAAGAGGAATGAGATTGCCGCCAAAGGCGGTGTCTTATCATCATAGACTCGCGCATCACCTCGAAACTGCAGATCGGCCGTCATCTCGTAGTAGTGCTTCTCATCTGATTGAGGGTTCTGTAAATTCTGCATGGAATAGCGCAAAACACCATCACGCTGCATTACAAGATCTGCTTTTTCGCCAGTCGGCGTGGGAGGGAGGTATTCCAGTGTTCTTCCCTTGAAACTCTTGGCATTTCCTTGGGCTTTCTTTTTCAGATAAGCTTTCGGATCACTCCAAATCACGAATGCGCCATCCTTTGTAGAGTTGCGTTGATTGGCCCGTAGAATGATCAATGGCACGGAGGCCAACGCGGCCTTTTCATAATTGGCATCCAGCTTGATTTCATCTGCTGTCATGACACGTGGCTGTGACGCGCCAGAAATTGTAATCTCCACAAGCGTGCCTGCTTTCACCTGACCACCTTGCTTGCCTTGGCTGAGCGTCAAAGCTACCGTTCCCTCATGAGTGCCCACAATTTCACGCTGGCCAGTGAGGGCAAAAAACTTCGTGCCTTTGACCGCGAGCAAGGCAGCAGGAGTTTTGAGGCGAAACTCGCCCTTACCCCGATTTTGAAGAAGGTTACCATTGATGTTGAGGAACAATTGCCCCTTCAAGAGTTCCAAGCTGTGCAACGCGTCTCTCTCATCTGGGATTTTGACTTCCGTATCCGGCCCGAGCCGGGCGGTTCCCATGATGACTTCTTCTCCCAATGCCACCGAAACCCCAGCGCCACTGCCTGTTCTGATGGTTTGACCCGGTCTGGCTGCGGAGAGGACATTCGCTTGTGAATTTTTTTTCTTGGAGATCTTGTCCTCCGCCGCACGGCTGGTGGAACCGGAGGTCACTTCACCTAAAGCCGCAAACGGATGAGCAGAGCTTACTTTCGCGACCGCTGTCTGGCCAGAACAGGTGACTCCAAAGACCAAACTGCACCCTAATAGATAGCAACAAAGGGAGTTGTACATGATCGAATGTGGCCGGTTATCCTAGGAGCGTCAACACGCCGTCTCCCACATTACCTGCGTGCTGGTCGCCTTCTGGGTGGTCGGCGACCAGCTTCTCAAAAGAGCGCCACTCAATGCGTTGCAGATCGCGGAGTGTTTGCTGCGGCCGACCTTAACCGGAACACCTTGTCTTGATCACTGATCCTCGGTGATCAGGGTGAGTCCGGTGATCTCAATGATGGGCTGAAGTCTCGGTTTGGTGTCATCATATTGACGGAGACTGTTAACAAGCCCGCACTTTAACACCAGCGGGGAGGACAGTTTTTCCGCCTCAACGCGATCCAAAGGCACCACCACTGTCCATTCTCGGTTCTCATCGGTTTTGAGAGCGTCATTGCTGGTTCCTTTGAACGGCAGATAAGCACCAAGCCGGTCCTGCCTTCCATCCTGAGACCGCAAGGAGGTAAACAGGCCCGCGCTGGAGATGGTGGGATTCGGAGCGTTCCATGACCTGACCACCATTTCCAAGGCCACCGCCTTGCGTTTGATCCGCCGCACATCGAGTTCGAGATCAGGTGCCACTTCCATCACCGGGCGGGCGTTGTAGGCCGCCATGTCCAGGGCAAATTGATACTCGGTGCCCAGCTTGTTGTTGGGGCTGAAACTTTTGGTACCTTTGCCATAAGGGTGCAGCGGCTGCTTCCACTCTGCCTTCAGCGGCTCACGTTTCAGCCGCGTTTCAGCGTAGTTCACATCCAGTTTTTTCTCAGCCACTGTCAGGTCGCGTGGTTTAGAGATTTCCATCCCGCTGATGGTCACGACCTGTCCTGCAACGATCGCCACTGAATCACCCGTGACGGGATGATAGACGATTACCGCACCCTCATGCACACCCACCAGATCACCCTGCGCTGTGGTCTCCGAGAAAAACTCCGTGCCTTTGACCGCGAGAAGCGCCGATGGCGTTTTGAGCCGGAAGGTGGCCGGACCTCGTTGTTTGACCTGCTCGGGATCGATGTTCAGAAACAGCCGGCCCTTGAGCAATTCCAGATTGTGGCTGGTTGCTGCTTCCTTGGCCTGCTCCAAGGGCTTCAGCTTGGGATCTGGCTTCGCAGGCAGCCGCACTTCTGTTTCAGCATCAAGTTTTACAACGCCTGCGGCCGGGATGACCATGAGTACCGAGGACGCGGCTCCAGTGCCCGCCGTTGACTGACTGCCGGCCACCACCACTCCGGTGCGCTCTTTCGCCTCGCCGAGGTCAGGATTGATGACGCTGCCTTTGCCTGCCGCCGTGTCAGCCTTGACGATTCCTTTGGGGGACAGGAGAAGAATTTGATCCGTGGGAACTGCTCCCCGCGTCAGCCAAGGAGGGCTTTTGACCTGCGCGCCGACACAGTTGCACAAACAGATCCAGACCATCAGCGTTCTCGAAGCATGAGAAGAAAGATTCATGGTGGCTGAACCTGTCGCGGCTGCTTTTGAGCGTCAAGCGAGCTCCGAGCACGGCTCAAGTAACTCTTTGCTCGAGAATACAGGCCGCGCCAGCCTGCCGAAGTTACTTGTCCAGGCCCAAGTCATCGGCCACCACGGTGATATGGAGCGCGATGCTTGCCCCTTTTGCCTGGTTTTTCCCGGCACCTGTCTTTGACAGACCACCGTAAAGTTTCAGTTCGGTGACGGTTCCTGATACAAATATTTTGTCTCCAGGGCGCCACTTTTTTATTTTGCCCGCCATGGCAGGAGAGACCTCGGTTTGCACCCGCACATGGACTGCTATGCCGCTCGCTTGGACCAGCCCCGACTCGATGGTGTTATAAAACACCGTTTTCTTATCTCGTGTCACAACTGGATTGCAGCTGCCGCTGAATTTTAGGGTCCACTTTTGGCCCGCTTCCTTGTCCTGCAGTGTTTTGCTCAACATCTGTGCGATCTTCACGCATTCATTTTTGTCCTGGTTGTTGTCTAAGTTTTCCAGCTCCAATCTAGAAACGCTGGCAAGAAAATCCTCCAACGCCCTCTCTGGCGGACGCGCCACCCTCTGGGTCCAACCATTCGTCGTAATATTCAGCGCCAGCAGGACAAGAAAAACACAGAGCTTCATGGCATTCTCAGCATGCACCATGGACGAATTTGTCGCAAGCCTCGGAACAGCTCATTCACGCCACCACTTCCCACACCACCTGAGGCTCGGGAATGCCTTTCAGCGTGAGATCGGGATGTGGCTGTGATTTGATATGATCACGCCCCAGCGACTGTGCGCGGGTGAAGATCAGAATCTTGCCACCCTCGGCTTGGGGTTCGATGCGGGCGGCGAGGTTCACTCCGCGACCGATCACGGTGTAGTCGAGGAAGGCGCTGGAGCCGAAGCCGCCGACGTATGCGGTGTGGATGCCGATGTGCAGCGGCTCATAGCCGCGTTTGGAAATGTTCTCATTCAAGCGGGTCATCTCACGTTGCATGTCGAACGCCCTCCGTGTTCATCGGCCTCATGTGCGCCAAAGAAAACCCATGACGCACTCGCCGATGAACTTGTCGTGCAGACCATCGCACCTCGAGCGCAGCAAAAATACGAAACGCCGTTGCATGTCTTGCCGCAGCTTACTTGGGTGTTTGCAGGAACCGCACCTGGCCCACCTCCAAGACACCGCCTGTTTTCAGCGCCGCAGCCCCGCTTTTCGTCATGACCTCCGAGGGGGGTAGCATTGCGGGCATGACGACGACGCGAAAGGGGTAGTAATAGTTGTTCAAGTTGTTCATTTCAGGAAACGGCAGGATGATCGTCTGCCACTCTGCGGTCTCCACATTGGCCTGTGTCTGAAAACGCTTTCTGGAGCTCTGCATGTCGATGATCTGCAAGCCTACCTGAACTGAACTCGCTCCAATGACTCGCAAGGACAGTTGCACGGCCACGGTGCGGCGGGCCTCGTCCTCAAGTGGGCGATAACGGAAGATCGTCTCATGATAAACGAGTGATTTGCGTGTCAGCAGCGGCCAGGTGAAGCGGACGGCCCCATCCGGGAGGGCCGTGGGCTGCTGCGTGCCAGCCTGGCGCGTCTTCAGCGGATCCCAGCGGCCCTGGGTTGGGGCTACCGGGGTCAGACTGGCCATGTCATACTCCTTGCGGGTCTCCAGCTCCTGGGACGTCATGGGCCGTGCGGTGCCGAGTCCGCTGGCGGTGATTTCGACCAGCATGCCGTCGGTCAGATCCACGCTGGCCTGACCTGCGGCATCCTGCACCACCACATGGCCCTCATGCACGCCGATGACTTCCATCCCGTTCCGGGCGGTGGCAAAGAAACGCGTCCCCTTCACCGCAAGCAGCGCGGCGGGAGTTTTGAGTTTGAACTCGCTGTTGCCGCGTTGTTTCAACTGGTCGGCACTGATGTTGAGGAAGAGCTGCCCTTTGAGCATTTCGAGGCTGTGGCTTTTATCCCCTGCGTCCGGCACCTTGATCTCTGAATCTGAGTTTAGACGCGCAGTGCCGGCTGCGAAAACCAGCGATGCCGCGCCATCTGTTCCGGTGATGATTTTGCTGCCAGGCGTGGCCATCGTCGGTGAAGCTGTCGGCACGGACTTGCTGGAGGGCGCCGAAGTCCCTGCGGTGGCCGCCCCGGATGTTACTGTCCCAGAGGTGGCGAAGGGCAACACCTCAGTCACCACCGCAACGGTCTGCGCATGCCCGAAGTAGGCTCCAATGGTGATCATGATGCCTGACAGCCAAAATGGGGAAAGTTTGATGCTCATCGGAGGGATGATGGATGTCGTGATACCAAGGTCAATCTCTCTCTACCACCTCCCACACCACCTGCGGCTCCGGGATGCCTTTGAGCATGAGATCGGGATGCGGCCGGGTTTTCACTTCCTCGCGCACCAGCGAGTGCGTGCGGGCGGAGATCAAAATCTTGCCGCCCTCGGCCTGCGACTCGATGCGGGCGGCGAGGTTCACGCCGCGACCGATGACGGTGTAATCGAGGAAGGTGCTAGAACCGAAGCTGCCGACGGTGACGTAGGCGGTGTGGATGCCGATGCCGATGTGCAGCGGTTCATAGCCGCGTTTGGACCAGTTCTCATTCAAGCGGGTCATCTCACGCTGCATGTCGAGCGCCATCCGCACGGCACGGATGGCATGATCCTCGACCCGCGCCGGCGCACCGAAGAAGACCATGATGCAGTCGCCGATGAACTTGTCGAGCGTGCCACCGTGGCGCTCGATAAACGGCGTCATGGCGGCGAAGTACTCGTTCAAACGCGCGGCCACCTCGTCGGGTTCGGCGCGTTCGGTCCAGGCGGTGAAACCGCGAATGTCGGAGAAGAAGATGGTCAGTTCGCGTCGCTCCGTGGCTGCGGGAGCGGAGTGTTCCGTGTCCACCAGGCGCTCCAGCACAGGCCGGGCGATGTAACGGCCCAGCACACCGACCACGCGTGAGCGATCCTGCTTCATCGCGGCGGCTTCCAGCCCCAGCAGGGCCAGCGTGGCCGTGCCAAAGGTCAACCAGGCAGGCACCACCGGCAGAATGAAGTTCGCGCTGGCCGCCAGCACGGCGACGCCGCACCAGACAGTGGTCATGACGAGGAAAATCACAATGCCCAGCCATGCTCGCGAGGGCCACATGCCGAGGCCGAGCAGCGCTCCCGCCAGGATGATGAGCAGTGCTTGCTGCCAGCGCGGCAGGAAGTGCAGATGGCTGCCTGTCAGGATGTTGCTCACCACCGTGGCCTGCACGGCCACACCTGGCACACGGCCGATGGAGGAGCTGACCACGTCCGTGTTCCCCGTGCTGACGAGGCCGACAAGCACGATGCGGTCTTTCACCGCCGCACCGAGCTGCGCTCCCATTTCCGGTGATTGCACCGCCTGGTAGAGATCGAGGTATTCAAAGGCTGGCGTGAACACACCGAGATCACCAAGAAAATTCACGCGATACTGGCCGTGGGCGTCGATGGGAATGCGCAGGGTGCCGCGCGGCGTGTCCACCAGTGTCACTTCTTTCCCCGGCACAATGCTGATCTGGTCATCCCGCAGCCCCAGCGCGGCGATGATCGTCTGCATGGCGAGGCTGGGGTAAAGCCGCCCATCATGCGCAAAGAACAGCGGCACACGGCGTATCACGCCATCGGCATCCGGCACTGCATTCACCGCGCCATAGCTCACTGGCAGCTTCACAAACGGCGGAACGGGCAGCCGACCGCGCACGAACTTCAAATCATTCACATGCAGGCCGAAACGGCTGCCGTCCGTGATGAAATGCGGCTGGTCCTCCGCCTGCGGCGCATGCCTGTCCGGCACCGCCTGCTCGAAGTGGTAGGCCAGCGTCACGTTCGGCAGTTTCTCGATGGTGGCCTTTAATCGAGTGTCCTGATCCGCGTCCGCCGAAGGTTCGGTGAACAGCACGTCAAAGGTCGTGTGCTTCGCTCCGGTGGCGTTCAGAATGCTCAACACATCCCCGTGAACTGCACGTGGAAACGGCCAGCGCCCGAGCTGGGAGCCGACATCGCGATCCCCGATGCCCACCAGCCGCACCTCATCGGAAACCGCCTGCGGCTTCCGCAAACGCAGGCGGTAGTCCACCGTCAGATCCTCCAGTGAATCCAACGCCCCGCTCCAGGCCAGCGCGGCAAACACTACGCCGATGAAAGCCCCAAGTATGGCGCGGGTTTTGAGCAGGAGCATGTTTTTCATGCGGTAAAGAAGCACGATAGGCGTGCCCACCATGCAGTCGCAAGGGCGCAATCAATCAGGCCACTATTTGTTCGCCTCACAGCCCCAGCAGTGCGCGCATGCGTTCCTTGGGAATGCCGCCGACTTCGCGTCCGGTCTCACGACCGGATTTGTAGGCGATGAAGGCGGGGATGCCGCGCACACCATGCTCGCGGGCGAGCTTGGGCTCTTCATCGACGTTGATGCGGATCACGATTGCCTTGCCTTTCAATTCTTGTGCAAGCTCATCGACCATCGGCCCGACGACTTTGCACGGGCCGCACCAGTCGGCGTAGAACTCGACGAGCACCGGCACCTTGGCCGTGCGCACGGCGGAGAGCGAGGACGTGCCGCCCGACGATGATCCAGGCCGGTTCATGTCGAACACGATCCAGCCGATGTAGAGCATGACGGCTCCGACGAGCCAGAGATGGAAGTTGCCCTTGTTCACACGGTACCATCCGGGCCGGTTTTTGATCTGGCAAGCAGGATCACGCCTTGAAGTTGATCGTCGAGACTCCCTTGGCCATTTTGAAACAGAGCAAGGTGACGTCTTTTTCGCGGCACCACGTGCCGGGTTTGAGTTTGAGGCGTGAATCGACCTCGGTGAACGAATCCGGCACCCCGTGCACCACCGGCAATGAAAGCGTGAACTCCTCGCACGCGAACGGCGCTTTGAGCGTCACGACACGCTTCGCGGCATCGAACTCTATGCGCGTGAGTTCTTTCGCCGCCCAGTAGCGGGCGATCTCGCTGAGTTTCATCCAGTGCAGATGATCGAAGGTGGCGTGCAGGCGCTTCACGACCTCGCGGAAGATCTCGAAGCCGATTTCGAGGCCGTTCCAATAGATGCCAGTCCAATGGCAGACGATGATCGCCGGTTCGCCGCGCTGGATGACCTCGACCAGGCGACCACGCTGGCCGTCCTCAGTGATGAAGGCATCCGCGCCCTTCGGCGTCACGCAGTCCCAGCCGCCGGTCCAGTCGCCTGTGCAACCGAGCACATGCACGACACAGCGTGGATCGTCGGTTTCCAAACCGGACGCGTTTTGCACGATGGGGGCCACGCTTTGCTCGCCCTTGTCATAAAGATCGCGGAAGTAGTGCGGGATCTCGGTTTGAAACACGCTGCGGCAGGCCTCGAACGTTGCCTGCGCGAGCTGCGGGCGCGCATCGCTGCCGAATCCGCCCGGTGTCGTGACGCCCTCGCACGGCAGGCCGATGT
>CAMCWM010000002.1 GCA_945882215.1 Akkermansia muciniphila
ACCATGCTATTGTCCCCCGCTTCTTTCGAAGTCTCATCCCGTTGCCGGGCCAAGGTTAGGTTGTTGGAGTCATTCATTTTCAGCTAGAATGGCAGGGCTTTCCCTGCGTTCATGATTCACGCCTCACGGCGCACCAAATTATCACAAACCAGAACCGCGGCCCCGGCGACAATGCCGGCGGGGAAGGTCTTGTCGTGGCTGTTACGCAGTCCGAGCACCCAGCAGTAGTCGTTGCTGGATTTCTGGGCGTGGACTTCCATCAGGCCGAAGTAGCGCTGGCCTTCGTGAGACAGCGAGTGTGCCTGCGTGCCGATGCGCAGGTTGGTGGTGGCGAGAGTCTTCTGCACCGTGGTGATAAGCTGATGATGAGGGATCGGACACCAACTGTCGGTATGACGTGGAGTGGATACGGCGCGGACTTCGTCGAGGTCCACATGGGAGGCTCCGCAGTGAAGGGTGAGGTTCGGGCTGCGGCGTGTCGGGGTGACGGGGGCAAGTAGATCAAAATTGGCAATCATAGTCGTGTGTTCCTTTCTGGAATGAAAAAGGGCCGGACACGCAGCGTGCGCATCCGGCCCTGGGTTGAGTGTGTGTTCGGTTACAGCTTGAGGCCTTGGAGCGTGCGTAATGTGTAGCGCACCGAGTTGAACTCCTTGCTGCTGGTCTTGTGTTCGCGGTGGATGGACTTCAGCTTCAACGACAGGTCACGCAGGAGGTTGAACCCATCGGTGAACTTGTCCCGGATTTGCAGGGTCAGGTCGATGGCTTCTTCGAGGGCGGATTTGCTGTCGTTGGCGGTTGGTCCTTCAGAGTTTGGAGTCGTGATCATAGGTGTGGTGGGTTGGGGTGGTGTTGGAGGTGGCACTGGCCGGGAAGGCGGCAGAGTCACTGGAGCGGGGGCTGGTTTTGCCGCCTCTTGCGGAGAACCCTCCACAGCGCGCAGTTGCATCACGATCATCTGCCGTCCTTGGCTGTGGAAGCGCAGAGGGGCGGCCTGATCCATGAGGCTGATGGTGTTGAGACCGTAGTGCAGTGCTTTGATGAGCAGCTTGCGGTTGACGAAGATCGTGATCTCCGGGCCAGTGGCTTGAACATCAGGCACTGGCACGCGCAGCCAGGGTTCGGCATGACTGTCTTTGCCGAGCAGCAGGAACTGCCCCTGCCGCCATTCCAGTCCGATGCAGAACAACCGCTCATCGTGACAGGGCATGCGCTGGATGAGCCGGATGAGCGTGTCCAGTTTGGCCGGGGCGATGGTGATATGGGTTTTGGCAGCATTGGGATTGGGGATGGTGACGCGCCAGTCAGGATAGTTGCCTTCGATCTGTTTGGCGATGAACCGCCAGCGGCGGCTGCTGAGCTGGACGTGTTTATCATCCGCCTTGAACTGCCATTCACCGTCCGCGTTGAACTCCCTCCAGCCGAGGAACTTGTGGTTCGGAAGGATGAGGGAGTGTTTCAGCGGCAGCGCGAACGAGTTCGCGCTGTACAGATGCTTGCCATCCGTGCCGACGATGTAGTTGGCCTTGGGATTGCAAGTGTCGATGAACGTGCCGTTGAGTACGTAACGGCTGCTGTCGATGCTGTCGCAGTCCATCGCTTCGAGGATCGATTCCCGAACCGCGGCGGGCAGCGGGACAGCGTCTGCCTGGAGGCGCGGTGTCACGGGAAACTCTTCCGGTGCCACGAAGGTCAGCTTCGATTCGCCAAACTCGTTTCCCAAAGGGAAGCGGATGATGCTGGCTTCAGGACTGGCCTCGACTTCGATGGTCTCGCCCCGGCCGCAGTTTTTAACGACTTGAGCGAGCTGATCATAAGGAAGCAGCATGGTGGCAGGCGGGCCTGCGGCGGGGTGTTCGAGGCGCATGGTGACGAAGCGGTCGAGATCGGTGCCGGTCAAGGCGATCCAACCGTCAGCCGTGCGTTCGACTTTGAGGTGATGCAGGACCGGGAGAGTGGCTTTGGCGTTGATCACTTTGCCGAGTCCTGCGAGCGCGGACTTCAGTTCCGCGACGGGGAGTGTGATGGGTTGCATAAGAGGATATGGGGTGAACGCCAGCAGCCCATGCACCAATGAAGGCGCATGGGCTGGCAGCGTGGTTGGGTTGGCTAGGCGGCTGCCTGCATCTCCTCAGCTTTGTATTTGAGCTGGGTGGTGATGCATTCAGCAGCGCGGATGTCCTCACGCGGTCCGAGGTACACTGGCTGGTAGATGGAGCCGGATTCTCGAAACGCGTAGAGGTAGCGGCATTCCACGACGGCTCCGGGGGATGGAATGTCGTGGTTGGATGGGATGGTGACGTTGCCAGCAGGGCGCACTTTTTCGTCCTCAAACAAGATCAAGGCGACGCTGCGCTTGTTGTTCGCTTTGGCGACGATAAACGAGGCTGTCTCATAGAACTTATGCTTGAGCTGGGTGCCGCCGGAGTTGGGACGACCGGCGATGTAAGGAGCGTCGCTGTGTTTGAAGACAACACCCTCGGCATGGCGCTTCCTGAGTTGATGGAAGTGCTGTTGTTTCTTCGCCGTGGTGCAGTGGCTTGCCACCAGTTCGATGTGCCGATGCTGGAACGAGGCCAGGAGGTTCATCAAGTGCAGGGAGCGTTCGCCACAGCGCCGGCCCCGGATGTCATCGTCGGCGATGAACAGGAGATCGAAGGCATGCAGGGTGTCACCAATGGCCTCACCATCCATGAGGAAATCCCCAGCACATGCCGAAGCTTCCGCGATGAGGGGTGCTGGCAGCGCGACGGTGAGTCCCAGGCGGTTGATGCCGGTGATGGTGTCGCCCTGCTTGTGGATGAGCAGTCGTCGGCCATCCTTCTTCTCCTGCATCCAGTAGGCAGGATCGTGGATGAGCTTTTCCAATTCGTGTGTCTCCACCGGGTTCAACAACTGCGGCAGAATGCCGGAGCGGACCTTGTCGGTGTGCTGGAGCGGAGCGCTGGCTTCGCCAGCGTGGTAGCCCTTGGCGGTCTTCTCCCGGATGAGCTTGTCGTAGATGGCTTTGGCGGTCTGATATGCGACCGGCATTGGCGTCTTGCTGCCGGTGTTGAGCGTGGAGCCGCGACGACCATAGGCGAAGTGCACCATGAAGCCGGCATCCTTGGGTTGGATGCTGGCCTGATACACTTTGTCGGAGGGGCCTTCGCGGAAGTACAGGGTGATGCTTTCCATGAGTTGAATGTCCTTTCGTGAATGCAAAAGAGCCGGATGACCTTGCGATCATCCGGCTCTGCTGGGGTTGAGATGTTGGGGTGTGGCTTGAGAGCCGTCGTGTTAGTAGTTGTTGTAGGGATCGCGGCGTTGTTGTTGCTGTTGGCGCATGCGCATGACGAGGATCGAGCGGCCGATGGAGACCAACCCGGCAATGAGGCCGATGACCAGCATGACCGAGAGCGGTACCAACACGAGGTTGGAGGTCGTCTTGGTGATCAGGTCGATCCAGACGTTGAACTGCTTCAAAGCCAGCGTGACCAGCGGCGCCACCAGCAAGGAGGGCACCGCCAGCCCGAAGGCCAGCCGCAGGTTGAACTTGAACCACTCTCTGAGCGTTCCCTGCGGTGAGAGCCAGTATTCGAACCGGCGGCAGGTGTAGCTGATGGTCTCTACGGAGCGTTCAATGGCGCTCAACTGCGGCAGGTCTTGATCAACCTCCGGTTCGGGCAACGGTTCAGGCTGCCATCGACGGATGACGATCTGGCGCATCTGCTTCGCCCAGGTGGTGGTGGGCACCGTTGGCACCTGCCGATTGAGTGGTGGTTGGGATGGTTCGTCCCAGTCTTCTTGTGGCATCATAGTGTTGACGTGTTTTGGCCCCGAGGGCCGTTCCGATGACAAACAACAACACGCAGCCCAGCGCGAGAGTGCCGGTGGCAACTTCCCAGCGGTTGGTGGTGGCGTGTTGTTCCGATATTTGCTCTTCGAGCTTGGTGATCTTGGCGCGGTACTCCGGACCTAGATCCGGCGGTGGGGGTGGCGGATCTTTGAAGAACCAGCCTGCATAGGCCGCCGGTGAGAGCAGCAGGCAGGCAACGAGGATGAGATGTTTCATAAATGAGGGTGGGTGATGGGTTGAGAGGCGGGATTAATGCCATAGGCGGCATTCGTTGATGAACTCGCAGCTTGAGCAGTGCATCCCAGGCGAAGGGATGAAGTGCTGGCGCTGGAGGCCGTCGAGGTAGGCTTCCATTTGCTTGAACAGCCGTGTTTGCTGTTGAGGGCTCATGGAAGGCATCAAGGTGATCACGATCTTGGGGTTCTTGAGTTTGACCAGATGATGGAGCTGGATGCCGGCCTCGTTGCCGCCGGTGTTGTGGCGGTAGAGGATGGCGTAGCTGCTGGTCTGGATCTCGTTGGTGTGAGCGACCTTTTCTGCATTGGGGGTGCTGGCGCTGGTCTTGTAGTCGATGACCTGGCGGCGTTGAACCAGATCAAGGATGCCGATCAATCGCGGTAAACCATGGCGGGCCAGGTCAGCTTCAACCGGGACTTCCACGGCATCAGGTTTGACGTCTGCCGGGAGGTGGCTCTCGCGCAGGTAGGTGTCGAGCAGACGCCAGCCGGTGGTTTTCTCGTCCTCCTCCTCCCCGGCCTTCCAGGACACTGTGCCTTCTTCGGTATCCGCCCAGGCTGCTGTATAGGCATCGTGAGCCTGTTTGAGCGAGAGCGGTTGTTGCAGCCAGCGTGCCTTGTTCCAGGCCTTCAACACGGCGTGAACCGCATTGCCGAGATGGAGTGCGGGCGTTTTGGCTTTCTTGAGCCTGAGCACGTAGCGGAAGAAGAACTTCAACCGGCATTGCAGGAACAGGGACAGCCGTGAGGCCGAGACCTTTTCCTGCAAGCCGGCGATGATGTCTTCCATGCTGGGCTCAGTTTGGGGTGGAGCTTCAGCGACGATGTTCATGCTGCTTGGGAGGCTTGATGTTGTGATTGCCAGCGGTTCTGGCGGGCGGGTTTGCCGGCTTTGACCAGCAGGTCCTCGATGAGCTGCGAAGCCTGCATCTTGTTGAGCTGCTTCACATCCATGTGGAACAACATCTGGGAGAGGTTTTCCGCCTCATCCTTGTCCATCTTGTTGTCGTGGATGATGCGCTGGATGAACGATTGCTGGCCGACGGTGCAGTTCCAGCGCTCGTTCTTGATCTGATAGATGCGGCCGTTGCCATTGCTGTGCCCGCTGCCGTTGCTGTGACCATTGCGATTGCTCTGATCGTTGGCTTGGGGAACGAAGCCTGGGTGTTGGATTTCCTGGTCAACGGCGTGCTGCAGCAGCGCGTAAAGCTGCTGAACTTCCGCTTGGACCTGGGTGATGTCGGTGAGTTCGATCTCGACCGACGCGCTGAAGCTGTGGCTGCTGTATTGCGGCAGGCCGAGTTTTTTGCTGTAGTTGGCGCTGAGTTTGATGGCCATGATGATGTCCTCCTTGGGATGTGTGTTGGATGTGGTGTGGATTGACGTGAGCAGCCGTCACGAAGCCCGCCAACAAAACACCCGGCCCTCGTTAGAGAGACCGGGCGTAAGGTTGGCAGGAAGGCAGTGGCGGCGTGGTGGACTAGCGGGTGGTGCCAGCCTCTTGAGTGCGGCCCTGAGCCGGGACGCTCATCTGCGCGGTCGCGATGTTCCAAGCCTCGGTGCCGTGCAGGCAGGAGGTGAGGAGTTCGTTGACCAGCCGTGTCATGGGCCGGCGCAGCCGCCGGCGTTCATGGTACAGAGCGCAGATGATGACCCGGTCGATGCAGGGCGAATAATGGGTTCGCCTTGGCATGATGGTGGATGAAAGCAGCCGGGAATAAACCCTAGCGTCTCAAATTCCTATAACGCGGATGGGTGGGAAATTGCAGGCGTCTGCACGAGCCAGAAGGCAATTTTGAGCCATGAGAAAGAATGCACGCTCAAGCAACCCACGGCACCGAACGTAGATGCACACAGCGGCGAAGTTTGAGGTAGCGGGATCATGCCAAAAAATGGCTGAGAAATGGCAGACGAAAATATATTAACATCCAATCTTTCTGCAATATTTTCCACGTAACTCTTTGAACCTCAAAGAGTGGTGCTCGGGAAGGGACTCGAACCCTTAAGCCTTTCGGCACAAGATCCCGCGTCGTGGACCGAGCGCTTCAACAGCCAGGGACCAGAATGGCAGGCCCCCGGCATCGGCGAGACCTTGGAACGCAATCCCGACGGCAAAAAGCCCGTCATGGGCGGCAACACCTTCGTCATCGTGGCGGCGGATGGCAATGACATGGTGCATTCTGATGGCAAAACGGCCGCGAAGGCATGCGAACTCATCGCGAAGCACTCGAAGGAACCGTTTTTTCTCGCTGTCGGCTACGTGCGACCGCATGTGCCCTTCGTCGCGCCGAAGAGGTATTTCAACCTGTATCCGTGGGAGCAGATGACGCTGCCTGAGAAGGTGCCCGGTGATTGGGACGACATCCCGAAGCCCGGCATCAACTACAAGACCAGCGTGAACATGCAGATGGACGTCACACGGCAAAAGAAAGCCGTCTCCGGCTACTATGCCGCCGTGAGCTTCATGGACGCGCAAGTCGGCAAGGTGCTCGATGCGCTCGAAAAATCCGGCCAGGCTGACAACACCATCATCATCTTCACCAGCGACCACGGCTTCCACCTCGGCGAGCACGATTTCTGGGCTAAAGTCAGCCTGCACGACGAATCAGCCCGCGTACCGCTCATCATCAGCGTGCCCGGCAAAAAGCCCGGCGTGAGCGATTCGCTCGTCGAACTGCTCGACCTCTACCCCACCACCGCGAAGCTCTGCGGTCTCGACGTTCCCGCGCGACTGCAGGGCAAGGACATCGGCCCCATCCTCGACGATCCGCAGGCCAAAGTGCACGACACCGTCTTCAGCGTCGCCGGCACGAGCAAGGGCCTCATGCTGCGCGACGAGCGCTGGGTCTTCATTCAATACACTGAAGACTCATCAAAAGGCATGGAGCTCTTCGACATGCACAACGATCCGAAACAGCTCACTAACCTCGCTTCATCACCCGACCACGTTTCCCGTGTCGAGGAGTGGAAAGCGAAGATCACCGCTAAATTGTTGGCGATACGCGCGAACGACCTCGGCAACTGAATCCAACCCGTCATGAAAACATTGCTCACCCTTCTCTGCCTCGCCACATCTGCCTTTGCCGGGCCGACCATCGTCTATGTCTCCGAAAGCGGCGAAAAACGTATCGCCATCTGGTCGCTGGATGAATCGTCCGGCGAATTGACACGCAAGGGCGAAGCGCCGCTGCCTGGAGCACCGGGCAGCCTTTCCATCAGTCCGGATCGCAAGCATTTGTATGCCTCCGTGCGCTCCGCGAAGCAGTTCGCCACGCTCGATGTCGATCCAAAATCCGGGGCGCTCTCGAATCCCACCTTCGCCGACGCAGGCTTCAATGCGGCCTACGTTTTCGCCGACAAAACAGGCCGCTGGCTGCTCGCGGCGTCCTACAGCGAGGGCGTGGTCGGCTTGTCCGCGATCAAAGAGGGCCGCGTTGAAGGTCCACCCGTCGTCACGCTCGAAACGGGCAAGAAGGCGCACTGCATCCAGGTCGATCCGGCGAACAAGTTCGCCTTCGTGCCGCATGTCGGTGAATTGAACAAGGTCGAGCAACTCCGCTTCGACGCGGAAGCCGGAACACTCACACGCAACACGCCGCCGCATCTCCCCGGCGGCGAGGGAGAAGGGCCGCGGCACATGCAGTTTCACCCGAACGGCAAATGGGCCTACTTCGTGAACGAGCAGGGCAAAAGCGTGACGCTGTGTGATTACGATGCCGCCAATGGCACGCTCAAAGCCCGCCAAAGCGTGCCCACCGTGCCCGAGGACTGGCGTGACAAAGGCTCCTGCGCCGACATCCACGTCAGTGCCGATGGTCGCTTCGTCTATGCCTCGAATCGCGGTCACGACAGCCTCGCTGTGTTCTCTGTGAATGCGCAAACCGGCGAACTGACCGCGCACGGCCAGACACCAACGGAAAAGACCCCGCGTTCCTTCTGCCTCGTGCCTGGCGATCAGTTCGTCGTGTCCGCTGGTGAAGGATCACACAAGCTCATCGTCTTCCGCCGCAACGCCGAAACCGGCGCTCTCACGCCGCTCAAAACCTACGACTGTGGCAAGGGCCCCGCGTGGGTCATGAGCGTAAAGTTCGACTGATCCTCTTTATGAAAACACTCACCCTTCTCTTTTCGATACTCGTCATTCCTCATGCGTCCTTTTCGGCGCAGCCGAACATCCTCTGGTTCGTCGTCGATGACATGTCGGCGAACTTTTCGTGCTACGGCGAGAAGCTGATTCAAACTCCCGCCGTGGACAAGCTCGCGGCCGAGGGAACGAAGTTCACGCACGCCTTCGTCACCGCGCCAGTGTGCTCGCCGTGCCGTTCGGCGATGATCACGGGCATGTATCAGACCACCATCGGCTCGCATCATCACCGCAGCGGACGTGGTGAGATGAAAATCCATCTGCCGGAGGGCGTGGAGCCGGTGCCTGCGCTGTTTCAGAAGGCGGGCTACTTCACCTGCATCGGATCCGGGCTGCCCGCAGGCCCAAATGCGGCAAAAAAGGGCAAGAAGAAAGGCGGCGGACTGGGCAAGACCGACTACAACTTTGAATACGACGGCACCCTCTACAACAGCCACGACTGGGCCGGACGCGGTGAAAAGCCCTTCTTCATGCAGGTGCAGCTCAGCGGCGGCAAACAGCGCGGCGGCACCGATGAACGGGCGCAGGCTCTCTCACGCAACGCGGAGCAGGCCTTTGGCAAAGCCGTGCAGCCTGATGATGTGACGCTGCCGCCCTACTATCCGCGTGATCCGGTGCTCTTGCGCGATTGGGCCGCCTACCTCGACGCCGTGCGCTTCACCGATCAGCATGTGGGCCGCGTCATCGCCCGGCTGGAGAGCGAAGGCCTGCTGGAAAACACGCTTGTCATCTTCATGACCGATCACGGCATCAGTCATGCGCGCGGAAAGCAGTTCCTCTATGATGAGGGCACGCACGTCCCCTTCGTCGTGCGCGGCCCCGGCATCGCCAAAGGCGCGGTGCGGGATGATCTCATCATGCAGATCGACATGGGCGCGCTTTCGCTCGCCGCCGCAGGCATTCCGATCCCCGCAAAGATGCAGGGCCGCGACCTCTTCGCGAAGGACTACGAGCCGCGCGAGGCCATCTTCGCCGCACGAGATCGCTGCGATGAAACCATTGAGCGCCTCCGCAGTGTGCGCACGGACAAGTTCCTCTACATCCGCAACTTCCATCCCCAACGTCCGCATCTCCAGCCCAATGCCTACAAGGACGGCAAATCCATCGTGCAGACGCTGCGTTCGCTTCACGCGGATGGCAAACTGCCCGCCATCTCCGAATCGCTGCTCTTCAGCCCCACACGTCCCGCCGAAGAACTCTACGACTACCAGAGCGATCCCTTCCAGCTTACCAATCTCGCCTCGAATCCCGAGTTCAAAACCCAACTCGAATCTCATCGCGCGAAGCTTGATCAATGGATGACCGACACCCAGGACAAAGGCCCCGAATCCGAAGCCATGTATGACAGCGACATGGTGGAGTATCTCGGCAAAGGCAATCCCGAGGTCGCGAGGAACATCGCGCTGATGAAACAGTGGGCGAAGGAAGGAAAATAAGCCGGCTATTTTCGCGTCCGCGCTGACGAGACGATCTCGTCCATCTTCGCGATCATTGCCTTCAACCTCTCCGGTTGTTCCGCGCTCACGTCCTTCAGTTCCGCCGCATCATCCGGCAGATAATAAAGCCGATGCACGCCACCGGCATCATCGCGCTTCTTCTTCGTGACCACGGCTTTGGACGCGCCTTTGTTCTTCATCCGCACGAGCTTCCACTCGCCCATGCGGAGGCCGAGGTTGTTGCCGATGTTGTCTTGCTGGAGCAATGCCTCGCGACCTTTGGCACCTTTTTCGCCGAGGAGAGCCGGGAGGATGTTCCGGCTGTCGAGGCAGGCGTTGTCTGCGAGAGACGTTTCGGTCAATGCTGCAAAGCTGGCGGCGAGATCGACGGTGCAGACGACTTCATCCGAAACGCCCGGCTGAATGCGAGAAGGCCAGGTGGCGATGAAAGGCGTGCGCGTGCCACCTTCATAGACGCTGTATTTACCGCCGCTGAACGGCCCGGCAGGCTCGTGGGAGCCGAGTTGTGTCACCGCGCCATCGACGTAGCCGTCGTCGAGCACGGGACCGTTGTCGGAGCAAAGCACGATGAGGGTGTTTTCGGCCAGTTTGAGGCGTTCGAGCGTCTTCACGATCTCACCGACGCTCCAATCGAACTCGACGATGGCATCGCCGCGATAGCCGAGCGTGGTTTTGCCCTGAAAACGCTCGTGCGGCATGCGTGGCACATGGATGTCGTGGCTGGCAAAATAGAGGAAGAAGGGCTCTTTCGCATGCGCCTCGATCCAGCGGTTCGTTTCGTTGATCCAGGCATCGCCGAGGTCTTCATCGCGGAAGCGTGCGGCGGTGCCGCCGGTGTAAAAACCGATGCGCCCGATGCCGTTGTGGATCGTCTGGTTGTGACCATGCGTCCAGTTCATGCGCAGCGTGTCGCGATGCGTGATGCCGGTGGGATGATTTTCATCAGGGGCCTTGTCGCCGACCCACAGCGGGTCTTTCGGGTCGAGATTGCGCACGCGATGATCGTCCACATACACCTGCGGCACGCGATCGTTCGTGGTGGGCAGCAGCAGGCAGTGATCAAAGCCGATCTCCAGCGGACCGGGCTTCAAATCGCCATTCCAGTCGGGTTTCGGATCGCCGAGGCCGAGGTGCCATTTGCCGATGACTGCCGTGGCATAGCCCGCTTTCTTCAAAATGGACGCCATCGTCTCCGTGCCGGGCTTGATCAGCGCCGGACCATTCGGCGGAGCCACACCGGTGCCTTTTTGGCGAAACGCGTATGTTCCCGTCAGCAGCGAAAATCGCGTCGGCGTGCAGGTGGAAGCACTGCAGTAGCCGCTGGTGAAGCGCAGGCCGTCGGCGGCGAGTTTGTCGATGTTCGGCGTCTTCACCGCCTTCGCGCCGTAGCAGCCCACATCGCCGTAACCGAGATCGTCCGCCATGATGACGATGATGTTGGGCTTCGCCGCAAAGAGCGAAGGGCAGAGGGCGAAGAGCAGAACAAAAGCGGCGCGGAGTCGGGTCATGCGATGAAAACGAGCCGTCATGTCGCTGCATTGCGCGGAAGTTTGAATCAATGCCTGCGTTCAAAGCGCAACCATGCGCTTTCTGCTCATCCTCCTTTCGTCATTCGCCATTCTGCATTTGCCTCGCTTCGCTCGCCCTTTGGGCAGCATCGGCTTCGCCTTGATGCTGGCTGTCTCGGCTTCGCCTCGGCTGTCATTTTCGGCTCAGCCGAACTTCCTCCTCGTCATGGCCGACGACATGGGCTTCTCCGACCTCGGTTGCTACGGCAGCGAGATCGAAACGCCCAACCTCGACAAACTCGCCGCTGGCGGCCTGCGCTTCTCCCAGTTTTACAACACCGCCAAATGCCACAGCAGCCGCGTCAGCCTCCTCAGCGGCCGCTGGAGCCGCCAAGTGGGCGACGAGAGTCTCCAACGCGCCGTCATCCTCCCCGAAGTGCTCGCGCCCGCCGGTTACTTCACCGCCATGACCGGCAAATGGCACCTCAGCAAACAGCCCACCGACTTCGGCTTTCAGCGCTACTTCGGCCACCTCTCCGGTGCCACGAACTACTTCACAGGCGACAAAACCTTCCGCCTCAACGGCCAGCCCTTCACCGTCCCTGATACCGGCTTTTACACCACCATCGCCAACGTCGATCATGCGCTGAAATTCATCGCCGAAGCCCGCGCCGTGAAAAAGCCGTGGTTCCACTACATCGCCTTCAACGCGCCCCATGCACCGCTGCAGCCGTTGGAGCAGGACTTCAAAAAATACCAGGGCCGCTACGACATCGGCTGGGACGCCATCCGCACCGCACGCGTCGCCAAACAAAAACAAATCGGCCTCCTGCCCGCCGACAGCGCCGAATCGCCACGCCCCGATCACATTCCCGAATGGACCAAACTCAGCGCCGGGCAACGCAGCGACGAATCCCGTCTCATGTCCGCCTACGCGAGCCTCATCGACCGCATCGACCAGGAAATGGGCCGCCTCATCGCCGACCTCGAAAAAGCAGGCGACCTCGACAACACCGTCATCCTCTTCGTCTCCGACAACGGCGCCTGTCCCTTTCATCGCGGCGGTGCCACGCCGAACACCGAGCCCTACCTCGCCACCACACGCTGGGGCGACAGCACCGGCTGGGCCTGGGCGCGAAACTCGCCCTTCCGCTTTTATAAGCAGAACCAATTCGAAGGCGGCATCTCCACCCCCGCCATCCTCCACTGGCCCGCCGGTTTGAAGCAAAAGCCCGGCAGCGTCGTCAGCAGCCCCGCGCACCTCGTCGATGTGCTGCCCACCTTTGCCGAACTCGCCGGAGCCAAGGTCCCCACCACCTACCCCGACCGCCAGCCCAGCCCGCTCGCCGGCGTCTCCCTCGCGCCCATCATCGCCGGAGGCCAAATCGACGCCCGTCCTCCCATTCACCTGCTCTTTTCCACCGACCGCGGCCTGCGCGATGCCGAATGGAAGCTCGTCAGCTTTCAAAGCGGCCCCTGGGAGCTCTACCACATGCCCACCGACCGCGCCGAGCTCCATGACGTCGCCGCACAGCACCCCGACATCGTCCAGCGCATGGCCAAGCAATGGCACGACATGACCGCGAACGTCCTCACCGCCAAAGGGAAAGAAGCCCAGCCCGTCGCCACCGCAGCCACCCCGAAACTCAACCCCGGCTGGTCCCACTACGACGACACGGCCCCCACCAAAACCAAGAGCAAAGCCAAAGGCAAAAAGAAGCCCGCCCAAGCCGCCGCCACACTTCCCCGAGCCCGCAAAGACACCAAACTCACCGTCTCCGGCTCCCAGCTCATCGTCCACAGTACCGGTAGCGACCCCGGCCTCGCCTTCGAGCACCTCGCCATTTCACAACCCGGCCCCTACACCCTCGAATTCCGCCTCCAAAGCCACGCCACAGGCCCCGCCGAACTCTACTGGACCACCGACCCCGAAACGATCCTCCCCAAAGGCAAACACCTCGACTTTGAAGTCAAACACGACGGCGAATGGCACGAGATGAAGCTCCGCATTGATGAAGCGAAGACGCTCCATGGTCTGCGCCTCGATCCGTGTGGTGGCGAAGGCGAAGTGAAGATCGAAGGGCTCGTTCTCAAAGCCCAAGATGGTAAAGTGCTGGCGACGTGGCCGTGATTAGCCGCATTCGCATTACCAAGATGCGTCACATAGTCTGAACAGGACTCATTTATCGTCCATGTATTCGATACGCTTGATGATGGGAGTGTCGGGATCGCTGTAGTCGACGTAAAACCGATAGCCGGCCATGAAAGTGACATCTTCTCCCGAATTCTCCTGTTTCGGTTTCATGATGGCTCCCGCCCCCGCTGTAAAGAGAAGCGTGTGTTGATCAATCCACGCGTCGGGATGCTGGAACCAGCGTGACCTGAACTCTTTGAACCTCGGAACCAACCTTTGAATGATTTCTCCATCTTCTGGAAGCAAGCACGCCACGAAAGATTTCGGTTCGGCCAGCGAGCCCTTGAGTCGATAAACGCTCAGATGAGAATAGTGACGTTCCTGGAATTGAATCGCAACCGAGTCCCCAGAACCGTTCCAGAGAACTTTTGTGTGTGTCCGTAGCGGCTGCATATCGGACGAAGGGTCGGCACCGAAGTCGAACTCCACCAACCTCTTCTTTGAACGCTTGTCCTCGATCCACATCTTCGGTGCAGAGTCCATCTCATATCCCTTCTGATCTTTATCCGTTGCGATCATCACCACAAATTCACTCTGAGGAGACTCGGAACGCGGAACCTCGATTTGTGCATGCGCACATGCAGTGGTCAGAGCAACAACAGCAAGATGGAATATGCGTTTCATGGTGAGGATAAACGTTTTGTGTTTTGATCTTAGATCGAACAGATGGATCGAGAAAAGAGCCAAGTTGTTCGCGTTCACAGAATAATGCTTCGTCCCATCGCCATCCCCTTTCTGCTACTCGCCCTTTGCCCTCCACTCTCCGCCCAACCGGCCAAAGCCAAGTCGAAGGCCAATCAGACCAACACCGACGACATGTGGGCAACCTCGCCGGTTCCGGTGCTGCCGACGAATGTCACGCATCACATCTTCCGCAGTGCCTCAATGCAGCGTGAGGTCGGTTTTTGCCTCTGCCTGCCGCCGGGTTATGAAAAGGACACGCAGCGGCGCTACCCGGTGATTGATCTGCACGGCACGGGCGGGAATGGCTCTCACCCCGACTCGAACATCCGCTCGAACGGCACGAGGTAGTCGAAGTAGTCTTCGTCGGCGATGCCGGGGTCGAGTTCGCCTTGATAGACGAGGACGGTGCGGCAGGGCGTGCCTTTGGGGAGCTTCAGCTTGCGGATTTTTTCCTGCACGTCGGTGATGCAGGAATGGTCGATGCGGCCGCGGAGCTTGATCTCGACGACGTAGAGCGACTTCTTCGTGCGCAGCAGCAGGTCGATCTGACAGGCCTCCTTGCGCAGGGTTTTGCCCTGGAAATAGGGCGCGGCGTTGAGGATGGGCGTGTTGCCCAGCTCGATGAGGCGCAGGAGCGCATCCCGGTTGCTGAGGACGAGGTTTTCAAACTGCAGGCCCATGAGCGTGTCCCACTGCGGCAGTGTCTCGAGCGCACGTTGGCGGAACAGGCCTTTGGCGATGCGCTTCCGCTCGGGATCGACGTAGCGGAGGTAGAAGCGCGTGTAGTTGTCGCTCAGGCGATACTTGGCGCTGCGCTGCTCGGTGCCGGTGCTGGGATCAAACGGCAGGTCGCTGGTGATGAAGCCGGCGCTTTCCAGTTCCGCGAGCGCTTCCGTGACGATGCCGCCGCGGCCCACGTCGCGGTCGCGGCTGAGTTCGGTGAGTGTTTTCGACGGGCCGCTCAAGGCGCGGCAGATTTCGCGGTAACGATCAGCGCGGCGGTTGAAGACGCTGCTGAACAGGTCATCAAATTCCCGAAAGAGCAGCCCGCCGGGATCGAAGCACAGGCGGTGGATGTTTTGTTCCGCCGTCTGTGCGGGATCGATCTCCTCCAGGTAGCGCGGCACGCCGCCGGTGACGGCGAGGGTCTTGATCTTCTCCAGCACGGGGATGCGCGAGGCCTTGCCACGCCAGAAGGGGATGCACTCCGGCAGCGGCATGGGCGGCAGGGTGAAGACCCACGAGCACCGGCCCACAAAACCGGCGCTGTTGAGCAAATTTGCCTCGATCCACGATGACATGGAGCCGCAGAGCACGACGACGAGGTCTTTGCGCTGGCTGAAGAGGTTGTCCCAGGCGATTTTGAGATGCCCGGCGAAGTCAGGATCGCCGATGGCCATCCAGGAGATCTCGTCGAGCAGCAGCACGGTCTTGCCCTTCTGCGGCAGCACGGTGGCGAGCGTCTGAAAGGCCTGAGGCCAGCTTTCGAGCGTCATCTTCGGCAGAGAGGTCTGCGCGGCGAGCTGCTCGGCAAAGCAGGCGAGTTGCTCCGCTTTGCCAATGCCCTCGCGCGGCCCCAAGCCCTCGAACTTCAGATAATGATCGCCATATGTCTGCCCGCAGTGCCTGACGAAGGCGCTTTTGCCGATGCGTCGGCGCCCCTGCACCACGACGAGCGAGGGCTTCGCCTGCCGCAGCAACCGGGCGAACTGGTCCGCGTGGAAACGGCGGCCGTGGAAGGGAAAGTCGTCTGGCATGGCGAGGCAGAATGTCGATTTGGTGCTGTGTTTTGGCTGGCAATAGAGAGCACGAAATCGACATGCGGTCAATTTTGTGCTGTTTATAAGTCATTCCATCAGGAGCACGAAATCGACGCCATGTTGATTCGGTGCTGCTGTAGAGATGGCATTGAGAGACGCTGCCCGCCGCGTCGTTTCCAGCCATCCATGTCTCGCTGCCCTACGACCCTCCTACTTCTTGCCTTCTGCTGCACCGTTTTCGCCCAACCAGCCCAAAAGAAGGCTAATCAAGCCAACTCCCCCGATATGTGGGCAACCTCGCCAGTGCCGGCGCTGCCGACGAATGTCACGCATCACACCTTTCGCAGCGCATCCATGAAGAGTGAGGTGGGCTACTGCCTCTACCTGCCGCCGAGCTATGAAAAGAACACGCAGCGGCGCTATCCGGTGATTTACCATCTGCACGGCGCGGGCGGGAACGAGACGCGGAGCGTGTATTCGGCCAGCGTGCTGCATGAGGGCATTTTGGCAGGCAAACTGCCGGAGATCGTGATGGTCTTCCCGAATGGCGGACGCTCGACGATGTATCAGGACAGCGGCGACGGGCGCTTCATGGCGGAGACGATGATGATCAAGGAACTCATCCCGCACATCGACGCCACCTATCGCACCATCGCTGATCGCAAGGCGCGCTGCATCGAGGGCTTCAGCATGGGCGGACGCGGATCGACGAATCTCGCGATGAAATACCCGCAGATGTTTGGCTCGCTCTTCAATCAAAGTGGCAACGTCTATCACGTCTCCAACGCGAAGAACCTGCCAAACGCCTACCTGGGCGACGATCCGCAGCGCCTGCGTGACAACGACGCCTTCCTGAACCTCACGAAGAACCTCGACTTCATCAAAGCCAACCTGCGCATCCAGGTCGCCTGCGGCACCGCCGATCCCGACCATCTCAAAACCGTCCGTGAATACCACGAGGCGCTTACTGCCGCCGGCATGCCTCATAGCTATTTCGAGGTCGAAGGCCTCGATCACAACCAGAAGAAGATGATCGACGGTCGCAAAGCCACTTGGTTTGACTTCCACATCGAATCTCTCAAGCTCAACCACATCGACCTCCACTACCTCAAGCCATGAAACGACTCCTCCTGCTCCTTTCCGTGTATTCCGTGTTTTCCGTAGGCCATGCTGCAGAGCCTGCTTTGCTCTTCTCCGACGACTTCGCCCGCGATGAAGCCTCGCCCGGCAAGGAAGACATCGGCAACGGCTGGACCAGCAACAGTGGCTGGCGTGCCAAAGGCCACCAGCAAGTCGATCTCAAGGACGGCGTCATGCACGTCACCAAGCACGCCGAGGCCGATCACGGCGTCGCCATCTTCCACAACGTCGAGTTTCAGGACGGAGTTGTCGAATTGCGCTTCAAACTCGGTGATGGCGATGATCTGGGGGTCGATTTCGTGGATCGCGAATTGAAGACCGTCCACGCCGGTCATCTCTGCATGGCTCGCGTGACCAACAAGAACCTGCAAATCACCGATTCCAAGACCGGCGGCATGGATCTCAAGATTCAGGAACGTCGCAAAGCCGGTGACAAGTCGCCCGAACTGGCCGCTCTGCTCAAAACCAAGACAAAGTCCTTCAAACTCGATCTCAAGCCCGAAGACTGGCACACGATGCACATCACCGTCGAGGGCGACAAAATGACCGTCAAAATCGACGGCGTGGAAACCGGCAGCTTCAGCAGCGAAGGCATCGCGCATCCGACGAAGCGCATGATCACCCTCGCCGTGAACAAATCCGCGCAGGTGGACGATGTGAAGGTTTGGAAGCTTAAATAGCCCCGCCATGTGCCGCATCTCTCTGCTCTGCCTATTCGCCGCGAGTGTTTTCGCGCAGACGCATCACGAAGTTGTGCCCGACTGGCCGAAACTGCCCGAGGGGCATGTTCTCGGCCTTTGTGCCGGAGTGGGAGTCGATGCGCAGAACCGGGTGTTTGTGTTTCACCGCAGCGGGCGGAAGTGGTCGAATCCGTTTCCGAAGGAACCGATCTCGCAACCGACGGTGAGTGTGTTTGATGGTGCGACGGGCAAGTTGCTGAGCACCTGGGGTGAAAACCGCTTCATCATGCCGCACGGCCTCACGGTGGATCATGAAGGCAATTTGTGGCTGACCGATGTGGGGCTGCATCAAGTCTTCAAGTTCACGCCCGAAGGCAAATTGCTCCTCACGCTTGGGGAACGAGCCGTGCCGGGCAATGACCCTGCGCATTTCAACCTGCCCACCGATGTCGCCGTGCTGCGCGATGGATCGTTTTATGTGAGCGATGGCTACAAGAACACGCGGGTGATGAAGTTCAGCTCCGAGGGCAAGTTTGAGTTCGAATGGGGCACGAAGGGCAAAGGCGCGGGCGAGTTCAACCTGCCGCACGGCATCGCGGTCGATGCACAGGGCCGCGTGATCGTGTGTGACCGCGAGAACGAGAGGTTGCAGGTCTTTGATGCGAAGGGCGGCGTCCTTCACGAATGGAAGGGTCCGCAGATCGGCAAGCCTTACGGCGTGGCGGTTGGTTCCAACGGCCACATCTTTGTCATCGATGGTGGTTCGCCCTCGCTGCGGCTCTCCGAACGCGGCAAGACCGTCGAACTCGATGCCACAGGCGAAGTGCTCGATTCCTTTGGCACCCATGGCAAAGAGCCCGGCCAGTTTCAGCTCGGTCATGACATCGCCATTGGCCCTGATGGTGTCGTTTATGTCGCAGAGGGCACCGGTGCTCGGGTGCAGAAGTTTGTGCGGCGGAAATGACCTGCCAAAACCAAAGGTGGGAGCACGTAATTCACAGCCCATGATCACCAACCGTCGTCAGTTCATCGCCACCACCGCTCTCGCGATTCCTTTCATCACACGGGCGGCCGCGCCTGCGGCGAAGATCATCGAAACAAAAGTCATCTCCCAGCAGCCGGAGTTTTATCACGGCTGGCCGACAGTGGCGCAGCGAAAGAATGGCGAGCTGTGGGTGACCTGCTCCGGTGGACGCGAAGCCCATGTGTGCCCGTTTGGAAAAGTCGTGGCGATGAAATCGACCGACCATGGCGGCACATGGTCCGCGCCACGGGTGATTTACGACGGACCAATCGATGATCGTGACTCCGGCGTGCTGGAGACGGAGAAAGGCACGCTGCTGGTCACCACCTTCACGTCTCTGGCTTATGAGGATTCATTCAAGAAGGCTGTGGCGATGGCTGAACTGACTGACAAAGGCTGGGTGTCGAAAGCGATGCCTGCGGAGCGCTATGCACGCTGGAAAGCCGCGCATGAAAAGCTCAGCGATGCCGAACGCCAGACGCAGCTCGGCGAATGGGTGCTGCGCTCCAGCGATGGCGGTGAAACGTGGTCCAAGCCGATTCCCACCATCGTGAACAGCCCGCACGGGCCGGTCCAGCTCAAGGATGGCCGGCTGCTCTACGCCGGGAAGCAATTGTGGTCCGGTGACAAGAAGATCGGCGTGGCCGAGTCGAAGGACGACGGCCTCACCTGGCAGTGGCTGGCGGAGATCCCGACGCGTCAGGGCGATGACGCCACGAAGTCTTATCATGAGCTGCACGCCATCGAGGCATCGGATGGCACGCTCATCGCGCAGATTCGCAATCACAACGCCGCGAACAAAGGCGAGACGTTGCAATCCGAATCCACTGACGGCGGGAAGACGTGGAGCGAACCGCATTCCATCGGTGTCTGGGGCCTGCCTTCGCATCTGCTGCGTCTGCGAGATGGCCGTCTCGTCATGAGCTACGGCCACCGCCGCAAGCCGTTTGGCAACCAGGCGCGCATCAGCAATGACAATGGCAAAACCTGGGGTGAGGCGACCATTCTCTCCGGCGACGGTGTCGGCGGCGATCTTGGCTACCCGAGCACGGTGGAGCTGCCGGACGGCACGCTGCTCAGCGTGTGGTATGAAAAAATGGCGGAGCTGAAACTCGCCGTACTGCGGCAGGCGACATGGCGGCTGGAGTGACTTCCAGGCTTGCAAAGTTGTCGCGCTCACGGCTGAATGGCCGTCCATGAAAATTCGCTTTCTTTGGGCGCTCGGTTTCGCCGTGGTTTCCGCCGCTTTTGCCGCGGACATGCTGCGTCCACCAGGTTTGCGACCGCTGGAGGCTTCGAGTCATGCGCTGGTCGGCGCGCGTGTGGTAACGAGTCCGGGGAAGGAACTTGAAAAGGGCACGATCATCCTGCGCGAGGGACGCATCGTGGCCGTGGGAGCCGGGATTGATGTTCCCAAAGATGCGCGGATGCATGACATGACGGGCACGACGATCTATGCGGGCTTCATCGACGCGCATGTGTCGTTCGCGAAGTCCACGCGCAACGCACCCGAAGAAGGCGGGCCACCGGTGGAAGAAGGGGTGCTCACCTCGGGAGCCGTAGCACCGTTTCTCGGCGTGAATTCGGCGGCAGGCGGGCCGGGCGCCAAATCCGTCGTCACTCCCGAGCGCCGCATGACGCGAGAGCATGCGCCGTCGCAAAAATCACTCGATGCGCTGCGGCATGAAGGTTTCACGGCGGCGAATGTCGTGCCGGACACGGGCGTGATTCGCGGCGTGAGCACGTTTGTGTCGCTGGCGTCCGGTGATCCCGATGTGGCGATCATCCGGCCAGACACTTTTCAACATGTGAGCATTGATGCGCCACGCTCAGGGTCGGATGAAGATGAGGACACAAAGCCACGTGCGTATCCGGCCTCACTGATGGGCGTGATCGCGGTGGTGCGGCAGACGTTTATCGACGCAAGGCATCAGGCGGCGGATCACGCGCATTATGCGAAGCATGCCAAGGATCGTCCACGCCCAGCGCAGGACACGTCATTGGAAGCGCTGCTGCCTGCGGCGGAGAAAAAGATGCCGGTGCTGTTTGAACCGGCCAGCGTGCTGATGGTGGAGCGCGCGGCGCAATTGGCGCGTGAGTTCGATTTGCAGCCTGCGCTACTCGCCTGCGGTCAGGAGTGGCGCAGGCCAGAACTGGCGCGTGCGGCAAAAGCGCCGTTCATCGTGCCGGTGGATTTTCCAGAAGTCGCGAAGCTGCCGGAGGATGACGACTGGCTCGCGGTGCCGTTTGAAACGCTGCGTGCGTGGGATCATGCGCCGAGCAATGCCGCGCTGCTGCGTCGCGAGGGCGTGGAGATCGCGCTCACGACGCACGGCCTGGCAAAACGCAGTTCATTTCGCACCAATGCACGTCTGGCCATTGCACGCGGCCTCAGCGCGGACGATGCGCTCGCCGCGCTGACCACCGTGCCCGCAAAACTCTGCGGCGTGGGTGATCAACTCGGCACTATCGAGGTTGGAAAGCTCGCGCATCTCACGGTGGTGGAGAAAGGCGGCTACTTCGATAAAGACGCCCGCGTGCGTGAAGTGTGGATCGACGGACGTCAGTTCCAGGCGCCGATCAAAGACGACAAAAAGGACGCCAAGGACAAAAAAGACGATGAGTACGAGGCGAAAAAATCGGAGAAGAAGGTGCTGCGCGAAAAGCTCACCGCCGCACCGGCACAGCAGGATCGCGGTCCGCTTCTCTCGCCAAAGTCGGTCTTGATCAAGAACGCCACGATCTGGACCTGCGGGCCGAAGGGACTCATCGAAAACGCGAGCCTGCTCATCACCAATGGCAAGATCACGCACGTCGGCTCCTTCAAGGTGGAGCTGTCAGCAGACACGCTGGTGATCGACATTCCCGGCATTCACATCACGCCAGGCCTCATCGACTGCCACAGTCACAGCATGATAATGGGCGGTGTGAACGAAGGCACGCTGCCCTCCACCGCGATGGTGCGCGTGGAAGATGTGGTGAACTCCGAATCAGAAACGATTCACCAGCAACTCGCGGGCGGACTCACCACCACGAATCTTTTACATGGTTCGGCGAACCCGATTGGCGGGCAAAACTGCGTCATCAAGCTGCGTGATGGTGCCGCGCCGGAGGATTTGAAGTTCAAAGGTGCTCCCGGTGGCATCAAGTTCGCGCTCGGCGAGAATGTGAAACAATCCGGCTGGGGTGACGCCTTCAAATCACGCTTTCCGCAGTCACGCATGGGTGTTCCTGCGTTTCACACGAACCGCTTCACCGCCGCGCAGCAATACATGGCCGAGATCGAGAAGCAGAAACGCGATGGCGGGCCGCCGGTGCGGCGTGATCTCGAACTGGAGACCATCGCGGAGATCATTCGCGGCGAACGGCTCGTGCATTGTCACAGCTACCGCCAGGATGAGATCCTCGCCTTTTTGCGCGTGATGGAGGGCTTCAAAGTGCGTGTCGGCACGCTCCAGCACATCCTCGAAGGCTACAAGGTGGCCGATGAGATCGCCCAACACGGCGCAGGCGCGTCGGCCTTCTCCGACTGGTGGGCTTACAAGCTCGAAGTGTATGACGCCATTCCGCACGCTGGCAGCATCATGCGCGAGCGCGGCGTGCTCGTGTCGTTCAACTCCGATTCGTCGGATCATGCGCGTCGTTTGAATCTCGAAGCGGCGAAGGCCGTGAAGTATGGCGGCACCTCCGAGGAGGAAGCGCTGAAGTTTGTGACGCTCAATCCGGCGAAGCAGCTCCGCATCGACAAATCGGTTGGCTCGCTTGAAGTTGGTAAAGATGGCGATTTCGTCATCTGGAGCGGTCATCCGCTCTCCACATCGTCGATCTGCCTGCAAACGTGGATCGAGGGCAAACAGTACTTTGAACGCGAAGCCGCGAAACGCCGCGCCGACTCCCGGCACACCGAAAGACTCGCGCTGATTGCCAAGGCCAAAAAAATCGCCACGGGCAGCAGCACAAGCTCTCCATCTGATGACAAGGCCAAGGCCCGATTTTTCTTCCGCACGCTCGAAGAACGTCAAAACCACCTGTGTGTGGACTGCTGCATGGAAAGGTCGCTCTCATGGGAAAACTGATCACATTTCTTCTCCTCGCGCTCACCACCGCGCACGCCGACACCTTGCTGCTGCGCGGTGCGGTGGTACACACGGTCGCGAATGGCACGCTCGACACGGGCGATGTGCTCATTCGTGATGGACGCATCGCCGCAGTCGCGGAACGCATCGATGAAAAGGCGGATCGCGTGCTGGAGCTCAAGGGCCTGCATCTTTATCCCGGCCTTGTGAGTCCGAGCACGGATCTCGGTCTTGTTGAGATCCCCGCACTGCGCGCGGCGGTGGATGACAAAGAGACGGGTGAGTTCACGCCTGAGGTCGAATCGTGGAATGCGGTGAATCCCGACAGCGAGTTGATCCCGGTGGCGCGTGCGAACGGCATCACGCATTTCGCGCCGACGCCGCAGGGAAAATTCATCACCGGCAGCTCCGGCATGATGGCCGCACGCGGCTGGACCATCGAGGACATGCTCGTGCGCCGCCACACGGCCATGCATCTCGTCTGGCCGGGCCATTCGCTGAAGGTTCCGGGCCCCAATGCACCCGCAGATGCCAAATCGCTCGATGAACAGGCCCGCGAGCGAAAAGAGAAGGTGCGGGAGATCGAGCGCTTCCTCGCGGATGCCGAGGCGTGGGCCAAACGCGATGCAAAAAGCCCAAAAGTGCCCGCATGGGAGGCCATGCAGCCTGTTTTGCGTGGCGAAGTGCCGCTCATCATTCATGCGAACGGTCAGCGCGAAATCCGCGCCGCGCTGACGTGGAGCGAAGCGCATCCCAAACTGCGCATCGTGCTCCTCGGCGGACGCGATGCCTGGATGCACGCGGAGGAACTCGCCAGACGCAAAATCGCCGTCATTTACACCGAAGTTTACGCGCTGCCATCGCGCTCCACCGACAGCTACGACGTGCAGTTCAGCGCGCCGTCGATTCTGCACAAGGCCGGTGTCACCGTGGCGATCAGCGAGGGACTTGAGCGCGCCAGCTCCTCCGGTCAGCGCAATCTGCCCTACATCGCCGCACAGGCGGCAGCCTTCGGATTGCCCGTCGATGCCGCGCTGGCATCCATCACACTCATTCCCGCGCAGATTCATGGCCTCGGCGATCAGCTTGGCAGCATCGAAGCTGGCAAGGACGCCTCGCTGTTCGCCGCCACCGGCGACATTCTCGACATCCGCAGCCAGGTGAAGCATCTGTGGATCAGCGGTGTCGAGCAATCGCTGGAGTCACGGCACACCCGGCTGGCGGAGCGCTACCGTTCGAGACCGAAGGCGAAATGAGTATTTTGGAAGTCCTGCTCAAGGTCGTGGCTGTTTTCATTCGGTGACAAGGTCCTAGCGTGGCGTCTAACGCTACTCGACTCTGAATGCTTGTTTATTTGTCACTAAGCAAATGTGCAGGAAACTGCTGCCAGATTTTTGTTTTTTGAGTCATTATCTTCAGTGAAGATGTACGCGCCATCCTTCATGCCTGATTCCCCTGCTGCCTCCTCGTCCTCGCCAGAGGATGGAGGCTGCTGCCCAAGTCGTGCGTCTCGACGGGGGCGCGCCAGGTGAAGCAAGGTCAACCCCACACACAACAACTACTGTTGGCGCTAGTGCCGCCCATGGTGGCCCTGGGTGTGCAATGGACGTTCTGGTCCTCTCTGCAGCCGCAGGTGTTTGTGTTGTTTTACCCGGCGGTCATTGCCAGTTCGTGGATTGGTGGCCTGCGGGGCGGTGTGGCGGGGACGGCATTTGCCGCCGCGCTGATCTGGTATTTCTTTTTGCCACGACAGTTGTCCTTCGTGATCGAAGAACCGCGCATGTTGCTGGGGCTGGGTGTGTTCAGCGGGTTGGGCGTGCTTTTTTCCCTGCTGAATGAACGGCTGAGATCGGTCAACCAGAGTCTTGAGGAGCGTGTGGCACAGAGGACCATGGAACTGGAGGCCTCGCGCAAATCCATCGAGTACAGCGAGGCGCGGATGGCGGGCATTGTCGGCTCAGCGATGGACGCGATCATCAGCGTGGACAGCGGGCAGACCATCATCCTGTTCAACACAGCCGCCGAGGCGATGTTCCGCTGCTCTGCCGCGGAGACGTTGAATCAGCCCCTCGACCGATTCATCCCCCAGCGCTTCCGGGAGGCGCACAAAAAGCATGTGCAAGGCTTTGGGCAGACCAGCCACACCTCGCGCTCGATGCGCTCCCTCGGAACGCTGAGCGGCGTGCGTGCGAACGGTGATGAATTCCCCATCGAAGCCTCCATTTCCCAAGTCGAGGTGTCCGGCCAGAAAACCTACACGGTGATCCTGCGTGACATCACCGAACGCAGGGAGGCCGAGGAGGCGCTGCGCGCCAGTGAAGAAGAATTTCGCGCCAGCTTTTATTCGGCCGCTGTGGGAAAAGCGCAGGTCGATCCCCACACCGGCCGGTACCTGCGGGTCAATGCCAAGCTCTGTGAGATCACCGGCTACTCGGAGGAAGAGCTGCTGCGGAAGACGTTCGTGGAACTGACGCATCCTGAGGATCAAGTGAACGACAAGGTCGCTCATGAGCGCCTGACACGCGGTGACGTTTCAGGGATCAGCCTGGAGAAGCGCTACGTTGGCAAAGACGGCCGGATTGTCTGGGTGAACGTCAGCACCTCGCTCATCAGCGACGAGGACGGCCATCCTTTGCGCACGCTGGCGATCATCCAGGACATCACCGCGCGCAAGGAGGCCGAGGAGGCGCTGCGCGAGAGCGAGGCGCGGTTCGCGAAGATCTTTCGGTCCAACCCGGCGGCCATCTGCATCACCACGATGCAGGATGGCAGGTTCATCGAGGTCAACGAGCACTACTGCCAGCTCTTCGATCTCACACGCGAAGAGCTCATCGGCCAGACGTCGTTGAAGCTGGCACTGTGGGATGATCCGGCCACACGAATCATGCTGATGGAACGGCTGCAGGCTCACGAGCTTGTTCGCGACTACGAGACCCGCTTCCGGCGGAAGAACGGAGGCCTGATTGATGCCGTGATTTCCATGGAGCTGATCGATTTTCCCGATGAGCAGGAGCCGGTGGTCGTTTCCATGTTCTCTGACATCACCGAGCGCAAGCAAGTGGAGGCAAAGATCAGCCGGTTGAACGCCGAACTGGAGCAGCGGGTGATCGAACGCACCGCCCAGCTTGAGGCCGTCAATGTTGAATTGAGCAGCAGCCGGGCCGAACTCCAAAGCCTCTTTGAATCACTGCCGGGCCTGTATCTGGTTCTCACGCCTGACTTCAAGATCGTGGCCGTGAGCGATGCCTACCTCAAGGCCACCCTGACGACACGCGAAGGCATTCTGGGCCGTGGATTGTTCGAAGTATTCCCGGACAATCCAGATGATCCGGCGGCAGACGGTGTCTCGAACCTCCGTGCATCGCTGGATCGTGTGCTGAGCAATGCCACCGCCGACACGATGGCGATTCAAAAATACGATGTGCGCCGTCCTGACGGCACATTTGAAGAGCACTACTGGAGCCCGGTGAACTCACCGCTGCTGGACGCGGATGGCCGTGTCCGCCATATCATCCACCGCGTGGAAGAAGTGACCGAGTTCGTGCGGCACAAACAACGGCCCGTTCAAGACGATGCCGCCTTGAGCGCCCGGCTGCAGCAGATGGAGGCGGAAGTCTTCCAAAGCTCCCAAAAAATGCAGGCGGCCAACAAGCTGCTGGAGACAGCCAACAAGGAGCTGGAATCCTTCTCCTATTCGGTCTCCCATGACTTGCGCGCGCCGCTTCGCGCGATGGATGGCTTTTCCCGTGCCGTGCTGGAGGACTACGGCCCACAACTCCCTGAAGAAGGCCGGCGCCACCTGCAGATCATCCGCAGCAACACGCAAAAGATGGGGGAATTGATCGACGACTTGCTGACGTTCTCACGGCTCAGCCGCGCCCCGTTGAACAAGCTGAAGATTGATCCCCGCATGCTCGTGCAATCAGCGCTGAATGAACTGGTGAGCCAGCGTGAGGGCCGCCAGATCGACCTGCGCATCGAATCACTTCCTGAATGCGAGGGCGATCCCGCGCTGCTGAAGCAGGTCTGGGTCAACCTCCTCTCCAACGCCCTCAAATACAGCCGCAAACGCGAGACCGCGGTCATCGAGATCGGGTGCACAACGGAAGATGGCATCCATGCATACTTTGTGCGCGACAATGGTGCAGGATTTGACATGCGCTATGCCCACAAGCTGTTCGGCGTCTTCCAGCGCCTGCACCGGGCCGAGGACTATGAAGGCACCGGCGTGGGCCTTGCCATCGTGCAGCGCGTCATCCATCGACACGGCGGGCGTGTGTGGGCGGAGTCTGTCGTGGATCAAGGCTCCACCTTTCATTTCACCCTCGAAGAATAAAAGACCTCATGAACACCTCCGCCATCATCGAAATCCTGCTCGTCGAGGACAGCCCGGAAGACCTGGAGCTGACCTGCCGGGCGCTGAAAAACGCCAACCTCGGCAATCACATCCACATCGCCCGTGACGGTGCTGAGGCGCTGGATTTCATCTTCTGCGAAGGCCCGCATGCCGAACGCCGGATCGAGGACACGCCCAAAATGATCCTGCTGGACCTCAAACTGCCCAAGGTGGATGGCCTGGAGGTGCTGCAACGCATCAAAGGCGATCCGCGTACCAAGCACATCCCTGTCGTCGTGCTCACTTCATCCAAGGAGCAGGCGGACATCGTGAAAAGCTACGCCCTGGGTGTGAACAGCTACATCGTCAAACCGGTGAACTTTGAAGGTTTCTCCGCTGCCGTTCAGGAACTGGGCATGTACTGGCTGCTGCTCAATCAACCACCCAAGCTGGAGAAATAGGATGCCTCAGCCACTGCGCGTCCTGATCGTTGAAGACAATCCTCTCGATGCCGAGCTGGTGTTGCGCGAACTACGCCGGACCGGATTTGATCCTGACTGGCAGCGGGTGGAAACGGAGCAGGACTATCTTGACCGGCTCAAGCCTGATCTCGACATCATCCTGTCCGACTACGACATGCCGGCGTTCAGCGGACTTCGAGCGCTGGAGCTGCTGAAACACAGCGGGATGGACATCCCCTTCATCATCATCTCCGGGACAATCGGTGAAGCTGTGGCCGTGGATGTGATGAAACTGGGGGCGACTGACTACCTGCTCAAGGACCGCCTCGTCAGGCTGGGCATTTCGGTCAAGCAGGCCATCGAGCAGGGAAGTCTGCGCAGGGAACGTGCGAAGGCGGAGGAAGAATTGCGCTGGAAGACCGCATTCCTGGAAGCCCAGGTAAACTCCACTCTCGACGGGATTCTCGTCGTGGACCAGCAGGGCCGGAAAATCCTGCAAAACCAGCGGACGGTCGATATTTTCAAAATCCCCCAGCATATCGCGGACGATAAGGATGACAGAGAGCAACTCCAGTGGGTCACGGACATGACCGTCAATCCCGAGGCCTTCATCGATCGAGTCCTTCATCTTTATGCGCACCCGGATGAAATCGGCCGCGATGAGATTGAACTGAAGAATGGAACGGTGCTGGACCGCTACTCGTCCCCTGTCGTCGGCAGTGACGGGAAATACTACGGCCGCATCTGGACATTTCGTGACATCACCGAGCGCAAAACCACCGCCACCGCGCTGCTGGAGTCCAAGCGCTTCCTGCAGTCCACGCTCAATGCCCTGACCTCCCACATCGCGATCCTCGATGAGCACGGGACAATCATCGAAGTCAACGCAGCCTGGAATCGCTTTGCCAGCGAGAACAACTTCACTGGCGCTCACCGGGGCGTGGGCGATAATTATCTCCGGCTCTGCGATTCATCCTCCGGCAGGTTCTCCGAAGAGGCGGCGCTGGTGGCTGCCGGCATCCGTGCTGTCATGGCCGGACAGCGTCAGGAATTTCACCTGGAATATCCGTGCCACTGCTCGCAGGAGCAGCGCTGGTTTGTCGTGCGCGTCACCCGGTTCGACGGAGACGGTTCGTTGCGGGTGGTCGTGGCGCACGAAAACATCTCGGAACGCAAGCAGGCCGAGGATGCCCTGCGCGAGAGCGAGGAGCGCTTCCGCCAGTTGGCTGAAAACATCCAGGAAGTCTTCTGGATCTCGGACTCCACGAAGAATCAAGTCTTCTATGTGAGCCCCGCCTATGAGACGATCTGGGGCCTCTCCTGCGCGAGTCTGTATGCCTCCCCCAAGACCTGGCTGGAGAGCATCCATCCTGACGACCGGGAGCGGGTGCTTGAAGCAGCCACGCGTCAGACAGGCGGCACCTACGACGAGGAATACCGCATCCTCCGGCCGGATGGCTCGCTGCGCTGGATTCGTGACCGTGCCTTCCCGGTGCAAAACGCCAGCGGTGAAACCTACCGCGTCGTGGGTGTCGCCCGGGACATCAGCGAGCGCAAACACGCTGAAAATCAGCTGCGTGAGCAGGCATCCCTGCTGGACAAGGCGCGCGATGCCATCCTGGTGCGCGACCTGGATCACGGCATCACCTTCTGGAACAAAAGCGCCGAGCAACTCTATGGCTGGACCGCCGGGGAAGTCATCGGACGCAAGGCATCTGAACTGCTCTACCGCGATCTTGTCGTATTTGAAAAGGCCATCGAAGAAGTCATCACGCTGGGTGAGTGGCACGGGGAGATTCAACAAGTCACCAAGGCGGGCGTTCCGATTTTGATCGAAGCCCGCTGGACGCTGGTGCGCGACGCCGACGGCCGACCGCAGAGCATCCTGGCCATCAACACCGACATCACCGAGAAAAAGAAGCTCGAGCAGCAGTTCCTCCGCGTCCAGCGCATGGAAAGCATCGGCACCCTCGCGGGCGGCATCGCGCACGATCTGAACAACGTGCTCGCCCCCATTCTGATGTCGATCGAGCTGCTCCGCCTCACCAGCCGGGACGAGCGCGCGCGATCCATGCTCAGCACCATCGAGACCAGCGCCAAACGAGGCGCTGACATGGTACGGCAGATTCTCTCCTTTGCCCGTGGCGTCGAGGGTCAGCGCGTGATGATCACTCCCCGGCAGATCATCGAGGAAATGCAGCACCTCGTCCAGGACACCTTCCCCAAGAACATCCTTTGCCACGTGGATCTTCCTGCGGTCCTCCCCGCCTTTCTCGGCGACCCCACCCAGGTGCATCAGGTGCTGCTCAACCTGTGTGTCAATGCACGCGATGCCATGCCTGGCGGTGGAACCCTCGCCATCTCCGCCAGGAGCTTCAGCGTGGATGAAAACTATGCCGCCTCACATCCAGGCGCCAGGCCTGGTGCCTACGTGATGCTCAAAGTGGCGGACACCGGCACCGGCATCCCGCCGGAAGTCGTGGAAAAAATCTTCGATCCCTTCTTCACCACCAAGGAACTGGGCAAGGGCACCGGGCTTGGCCTCTCCACCGTTCTTGCCATTGTCAAAAGCCACGATGGCTTCCTCAACGTGGAGACCGAACCCGGCCAGGGCACGTCCTTCTTGGTGAACTTCCCGGCCGACCTTTCCTCCGCGGAGGATGCGATGGCTGCGCAGGAAAACATGAACCCGCGCGGCCAGGGCGAGTTGATTCTCATCGTTGATGATGAGGCGGCTGTCTGCGCCATCACCAGGCAGACACTGGAAGCCTTCGGCTATCGCGTCCTGGTCGCTGCCGACGGCACGGAGGCAGTATCCCTCTACACCCGGCATCAGGCGGAGGTAGCCGTCGTTTTGACCGACATGATGATGCCCATCATGGATGGTCCCGCCACCATTCATGTGCTCAAACACCTGAACCCCGGCGTCAAAATCATCGCTGCCAGCGGGCTCGCCAATGACGGAGGCGCGGCCAGGGCCGCAGGCATGGGCGTGAAACACTTCCTGCCCAAGCCCTACACCGCCCAGACGGTGCTCACGACACTTCGTCTGGCGCTGAAAGATGATGCCTAGAATAATGCCGGCGAACGTCTGGAGGCGTTTGCTGCTCACCAAATAGCATCACTCACGTCGAGGATTCTCGCCGATGTAAGCCGACAGCGCACGCCCCAAACCTGCGCCGACTTTGCCGTAGCCCTCCACAGACATCAGCGGGCTGTTCCAGCCGGTTTCGAGTGTGACGGAGATCGTGGAGTCGCCTGCATTCGCACGCACCCAACCGCTGCTCATGCGGCCGCGTTCTTCATCGGTCTTCACATAGTTCGCGAAGCGATACTTGGGCTGCACTTTGAGCGGCTCAATGATGCTGGCGGCGGCGAGGTCGATCCAGCGCTGGTAGTTCCGCTGCTGGATGCCGGTCATGCGTTCAAAGGCAAAAGGACCGAAGAAAAAGATCGGATCATCGGCACCAGGATTGTGCAGATCGATGAAGACATCGAGTCCGTGCTTCACGTGGATGTCGCGGATCATGCGCTGCGCAGCCGCCACCTCGGGATAGATCGGCTCGGCGGCCCAATCGCGGTTGTGATCGCGCGGGATCGCCTCTTTGCCACCGGCACCGATGGCGGCGTTGTCCACGTCCATGATCGGGATGTAGTGCAGGCAGGTTTTCGCGCGCAGGGCCTTCGCTTCATCACTGGCATACCAAGTGATGAATCCACGCCCCACCTGGCTGCCACCCGCTTCCCAAGCATGCTGCCGCGAGCCGATCCAGACTTGATGCGACGCGTTTTCATCGCCAATGCGAATGCCATTCACCAGGCGGCCCCCGCGCGTCTTCGCCAGCTCGAAGCGTTTCGCCTCCGGCAGCTTCGCCGCGATGTCAGTGAGCAGTTTGTCCGCATCACTCGGCACAAACGGCGGCCCCCACGCCAGCGACATCTGCGCAGCCTCTGCTTTGATCGTGTAACTCATCACCTTCTCCGCGCTCAGCGTGCCTTTGGCCGATGGTTTCCAGGTTGTGCCATCAACACTGATCCAGGCCTGCCTCGGCTGGCACCAAGCTGCGGCGAGCACGGTCTTGTCACGAAACGGCTTCGTCTGCGCCTGCACTTCGAGCGTGAATTCTTCGCCCGCCGTGAGCCCTTCGAGTTTGAACGACCACCAGCACGGCCAGCCGCGCCCTTCATGCAGCGCGGGCATGATGCGCAGCGTCTTCGTGGCTTGATCGAGTTTCACGACCTCGGCGTTGCCGCCTTCGAAATCAGTGATCACCCGCACCTCCGCATGCGCGATGAGAGTAACGAGGGGAAGAAGGAGCAGTCGTTGAATCATCCGCACTCAACGTCACGTTCTGGCTTCATGAAGCATCTGAGCCTCGTTTTTTCCATTCTTGCCTCCACCTGCCTCGCCGACTCGAACTGGCCGCAGTTTCGCGGCGACGGCGGTCTTGGAGTCGGCAGCGGCAAGCCACCGGTGGAGTTTTCAGCGGAGAAAAACATGAAGTGGCAGGTCGAGGTGCCGTTTGGACATTCGTCGCCATGCATCTGGGGCGACAAGATCGCGCTCACCGGTCTCGATGGCGGCAAATTGGTCACGTTTTGCCTGAATCGAGCTGATGGACGCGAACTCTGGCGTGTGGCGGCTCCGGCGGAGAAGATCGAGGGCGCACATCGCATCGGCAGTCCAGCCGCGCCGACATGTTGCACGGATGGCGAGCGCCTGATCGCGTATTTCGGCAGCTACGGTGTGCTGGCGTATGATTGGAACGGCAAGGAGCTGTGGAAGAAGCCGCTGCCAGCGCCGATCGTTGAGTTTGGCACCAGCGCGTCGCCGATCATCGCGGATGGCAAGGTCATCATTGTCGCGGATCAGGATGTCGGCAGTTACATGGTCGCGCTGGATGTCAAAACGGGCGCGGAAGTGTGGCGCGTGGATCGCAGCGAGTTCCGACGCGGTTTCTCGACGCCGTTCATCTGGAAGCACGATGACATCGAGGAACTCATCGTGTGCGGATCGTTGTGGGTGCGAGGTTATGATTTGAAGGACGGCAAGCAACGCTGGTCGGTGCGCGGCATGGCGCGGGTGGCCAATGCCAGTCCGGTGGCGGCGGACGGCGTGCTGCTCGTCTCAAGCTGGAACGTCGGCGGTGACGAAGGCGACCGCATCGAGATGGAACCTTTTGAAACCTTCGCGGCTGCCAATGACGCGGACAAAGACGGCGTGCTCACGCTCGAAGAATTTCCCAATGGCCCGATCAAGGCCCGCTACTCGCAGATCGATGCCGACAAGGATGGCAAGGTCACGAAGACGGAGTATGAGGTCATTCGCGGCATGTTTGCCGACGCGGTGAATCAACTCTTCGCCATCAAGCCCGGCGGCAGCGGCGACATCACGAACACGCACGTCGTCTGGCAGGTGAACAAGCACCTGCCGTATGTCTCCTCGCCCATCGCAGTGAATGGACGCGTCTTCACGATGAAAAGTGGCGGTCTCGCCAGTGCCTACGACGCCAGAAGCGGCAGCCCGATTTACCAGGCCGAGCGCGTCGATGCCTCCGGCGATTACTACGCCTCCGCCGTCAGCGCTGATGGCCGTGTGTATGTCGTTTCGCAACGTGGCACCGTCGTCGTGCTCGATGCGACGAGCGATACGCTGAAGGTGCTGGCGCGAAATGACCTCAAGGCGTCTGTGTTTGCCTCACCGGCCATCGTCGATGGCGTGATCTATGTGCGAACCGACAAGCATCTGTTTGCGTTTGCTCAATGAGCGGGCATGCCGTCGAACATGTTCGGTTTGGTTTTGAGCAGCAGCCAGAACAGCGCGGCACTGGCATACAGCGCGGTAAAGCCGATCAGTACCGCATCCCATCCGCCGGCATTCGCTAGGAGCCATGGCACTACGACCGGAAACGCCGCCGCGCCGAGGTTGCCGCACATGTTCATCACGCCGCTGACTGTGGCGACGTGCGAGCCGCCGACATGCATCATCACCGTGCTCACGCAGGGATTGGCCACCGCCGCGCAGAACATGCCGAGACTGATGATCAGCACGGCTGCAAGCGCATTGCTGACAAACCAGGCCGAGAACACCAGGCAGGCACAAACAAACAACGCGATGGCCGGGATGCCCTGCCGGGCGAGTCGCTGGCTGCCGGTCTTGCGCAGCACCGCATCCGACACCGCGCCACCGAGCAGCGAACCGGTCAGATCGCCGATGAGCGGCAGCGCGGTGAGCCAGCCAGACGTGATCAACTCCACACCGCGCGCCTCCTGCAGATACGTCGTGAACCAAGTGCCGAAGAAAATGTAGCCCGCCGAACGAAACGCCTGCTGCACGCAGATGCACCACATCGCCGGGCTCGTCATCAGCAACCGCCACGGCATGGAGGGTGGCTTTGCATCCACGTTCTGCGCACGCTCCGAGCCGGCGGTGATCAGTTGCAGCTCCGCTTCATTCACCGCTGCATGCTCCGCTGGATGATTGCGAAACCAACGGGTGAACCACACAGCCCACACGATGCCCGGCAGCGCATACCACAGGAACATCGGTCGCCAGCCACAGGTGAGCACCAGCGCTGCCGTCAGAGGCGCACCCACGATGCTTCCCGCCGACATGAATCCGCCGAAAGCGCCCGATGCCAGGCCCTGTCCCGCACGCGGAAACCAGCGTGCCATCACCGAAATCGCGACCGGCACGAGACCGGCCTGCGCCACGCCCACCAGCGCGCGCGACACGACCATCGACGCAAAGCCACCCATGCCAAATAACGCTGTGGCGAGGGACCAGAGCACCGCAAACAACGGCAGCGCTCGCCGCGCACCCAAGCGCAGGGAAAGTGCCGCCGCAGGAATCTGACACAGCGCATACGCCCAAAAGAACGCGCTACTCAACCAGCCGGACTGCTCCTTCGTCAGCCCCAAGTCCGCACGGATCGTGCTTTCCGCCGTCCCCACCGCATTGCGCGTGAGATAAGCCAAAGCCGCAGCCATGCAGAGACCGGCGAGGACGATGAAGCGGGTGTTGCTGGCTTTCATGTGTGGAAGATCACCAATCCGTCACCGCGCCATCCGGGCTGAACTCTCGCAGCACGATCTCCTGCTGGAAGGGATGCTTCTTCACCTCGGCTTCGTTGATGGTGATGCCGAGGCCGGGCTTGGTGTTGGGGCGGACGATGCGCCCTTTGGTTTCGATGGTGAAGCCTTCTTCGACCACATCCTGCCGCCACGGCACGTCGTTGTGGACGGTTTCGCAGATGATGTAGCTCGGCTGGCTGAAACCGAACTCCAGCGACGCGGCGGTGCTGACGGGGCCTTGTGGATTGTGCGGTGCCAAAGCGATGCGATGCGCCTCGGCGAGCGCGGCGATGCGTTTCGCGGCGCTGAGGCCGCCGCAGTGCGTGATGTCGAGCTGGCAGATTTCGACGGCACGTTTCTCGAACATGTCTTTGAAGGCCTCCAGGTTCGTCACGCGCTCGCCGCTGGCCACAGGCGTGGTGAGGGCGGCGTTGATCTTCGCCAGGCCATCGACGGCCTCCGACCAGCAGGGCTCCTCGAAGAAGTAGAGGCCGAAATCGTCGAGTGCTTTACCGAATTTCAGCCCCATGGCCGGCGAGGGCCGCGCATGGCAATCGACCATGATGTCGATGTCAGGCCCCACGGCCTCGCGCATGGCCGCGACGGCTGCGGCAGCGGCACGAACGGGTTTCATGCCCTCGATGGGCATCGTGCTCGGCACGGCCATGCTTTTGAAGGCGGTGTAACCATCCGCCACGGCCTGCTGCGCCAGTTCGGCGAAGCGTTTGGCGTTGTCGGCGGGCGTCTGATAAAAATCCTCCATCTTCCCGCCGCCGAGGTGGCAGTAAGTGCGCACCCAATCACGCACCGGCCCGCCGAAGACCTTCGAGAGCGGCATGTTCGCCACTTTGCCCACGATGTCCCACAACGCGAGGTCGATGCCCGCGATCGCCGTGGCCCGCACAATGCCGTGCCCATGCCAAAAGTGCTGCCGATACATCATCTGCCACAGATACTCCACCCGCGTCGGGTCCTCGCCGATGAGCAGATGCGACATGTCTTCAATCGCCCCCACGATGCTGCGCGTGTGCCATTCCAGCGTCGCCTCCCCCCAGCCGATGAGGCCGGGCTGGTCGGTGACAACTTTGACAAAGACCCAGTTTCGCATCCGCGCATGGCAGACGAGGGTTTCGATTGAAGTGATTTTCATGGGGTAGGAGGACGGTTTTAGAACCGCTGATAAGACGCTGATGGAACGCTGATCTACTGCTCCGCATCACATTTTGTGAAAACCGAAGTTTACACTTCCTCTCGTTCCGTTTTTGCGTATTTTTCTTCCCGTGATCACTCACTTCGCGGACAAAAACACGCAGGCCATCTTCAAAGGCGAAGCGGTCAAGCGCGTCCCGCTGGAGCTTCAGCAGAACGTTCTGCGCAAGCTCCAGACCTTGGATGCCGCCACCTGCATCGCCGATCTTCAGGCCATCCCCGGCCTGCATTGCAAAGTCTATATCACACCGCTGTGGAGCATCCGGGTAAACAGCCAGTATCGCATCACGTTCACTTTCACCGAGTCGCCGATGGATGTCCGCAACGTGATGTATGCAGACTACCACTGAAGCGGCTCTGCCGCAGCCCAACAATCCAACCCATCCAAACATCATGAACACACGCACGAAGAAGAAGCAGACCGCAGCCTTGACGCCCGCCCACCCTGGCGAGATCCTGCTCAAAGAGTTCCTTGAGCCGGCGGGCATCAGCCAAGCCAGGCTGTCGCAGGCCACCGGCCTCACCGTGAGCCGCATCAATGATCTGGTCAAAGGACGGCGTGGCATCACGCCTGACAGCGCCATCCGGCTGGGGGCCGCTTTCGGCATCAGCCCCGGCTTCTGGCTCAATCTCCAGGCCGACTACGACACGCGCATGGCCATGATCGAGAACGGCAGGGAATACTCCGCCATTGCCAAGATGCCGGAGCTTGCCGCTGCCGCATAGAAAACTTGGCATCCCGGTCATGGCCTGACCGCATGCGAAACCACCACGCCCGATGACGCTGTATCAATTCACCGTGATCGAAAAATGCCAGGCACATAGCCTGGCAAGGACGGAGTCGTCAGTTCTGCGTAGGACACGGGTAATATAGCTGCACAGCGAGAGTTTGTTACGATGTGAGAGGGTGTGTGCGCTGGGTAGTCGGATAGGTCGGCCTTTCCTGAAGAAGTAGCCGGGCACTTTCCCTGTCGAGGTTATGCATTGAAAGCATCCGGGGAAACATTTGGCGGCATTGCCAATAGGGGTTCTCGGGTTCACCAAACTCGCCCAATATGAAAACTTGCTGATACGGGCATTTCGGGCGGCGCATCATGAGGTGAATGGCGACTTTTACCCAGTCAAACCTAAAGCAAGTTTCCTGCTCAATATGGACTACAAGCCGCAAGTCGCCCCCGCTGCCTTCTTCAACTTTTTCTCTTCGAGGAAATTGATTAGATCCTCAGTGCCTGGATTCTCCCGACGCCTGTAACTCACCAACTGGCACTGGTGAAACTCACGCTCCGCTGGCCCGTCCGGTCCTAGATCGGGAACGAGAACAACGTCCCAGTCGTCAAGCTCCCCCACCTTGCCAGAAAAAAGGTCTTCCATGGTCACACATCCAGGCTGGCTGCCGCGCTCTGGAAAGCCTATCAGGAATCTCTTCCCTTCATGGTGCTCCAGGCAAAGGGTGAAAATGCATGCACTCCATATCTCTCCGATCCTTCTCTTTAGCTTCGCTCCAGTCTGACGACGGCTCTCGATGGTCTCGACCAACGTCTTGAGATCTACGCAGTAAAAGTGGCAGTTCGGTTTCACGATTCAGACATGTTGGACAACCCTCGCGCATTGACCCGCCCGGTCATGGAATCGAAGTCGCTATTGCGCTCGCTGACACGACTTTGGACTGATGCCCGCCCGTTTATGCACGACCTCTTCAACATTCCTCATCGTAAGCATCAATCGGGAGCAAACCAGCTCACAAACTACAGATTCGCCGCGATCCGCTGCGCCACCGCCTCAATCAACTGCTCCAAACTCCCCGCTGCGACGACGGCGATGCTCTCCTGATAGATGCCGCTGTCGTAAAGCTCGCGCGGCGGCAGATAGCTGGCACCCCAGTCGGCGGCGATGGTGGCAACAACGATGATCTTCTCGGGGAAGCGGCGGCGGAGTTCGGTTTGGAGGAGGGAGTAGCTTTCGCCTTGGACGCCGAGCCAGAGGGCATCGCCGAGGTGCCAGAGGACGACTTGGAGCGGATACGTTTCGCCGGGCGGGAGCTGGTGGAGACGATGGAGGAGGCGGGTTTTGCGTTCGGCCATGGCGCGGCAGTCGGCGGCGCGGGGTTCATCGCCAGCGGCGCGGGCGGTGGCTTCGTCGGCTTTGAATTGATCGAGCTCGGTCTGGGTTTGCTCGGCGGTGGGCTGACCGGGGCGATAGCGTAGCGGTTCGTGCCAGCGCTGAAGCTTCCACGCGGCTTTTTCGGTCACGTCGATGCTTTGATGCTTCCACGAGCCGAGCGTGGCACCGGAGACGACGGGGCCGGCATACACAAAGGTCGTCCCAGCGGCGGGAAGGGCGGTGAGAGCTGAAAGCGCGGCGTAACCGAGTTCGCGGCCGTTTCGATCCGCCACGGCGGTGTCGCCGACGAAGCCTTCGCGCGGGCCGAGTTCGCCGCTGGCACCTTGCAGGAACAAACAGGGAGCGCCGGTGTCGCGTTCGACGAGTTCGCGCATCGCGCCGATGTAGTCTGGGCTGATGAGCGTGTTTTCCCACGCGAGCGTGGTGGGATGACAGGCGTAGTTCACGATGCTGGCGAGCATTTTGCCCACATCATCGGTCACGCGGGCGACGATGACGGTGTCATCCACCGGCACGCCGGGATTGTGACCGCAGATGAACTGCTTCCCGTCCCAAAAATCGCGATGCGTGGCCAGCGAACATCTCCCACGGCCATACACAATGCCTGCGGGCTTCAGCGAGGCGATGGCGTCGCGGATCAAAGCTCCCGCTTTTTCGCCGAGTGATTGCAAATACGGCGGAATCAAATCCCCACCTGGCAACGAGGCGCGATCCAACCCCATCAAGCCCGCGCCGTGCGTGTGCGAGAAGACGACGAGAACCTCCTCCTTCGCCACACCACCGATCTCAGCGGCTTGGGCGATGAGTTGCGCATATTCAGTCGCACCCATCACGCAATGATCGAGTGCGAGCATGATCTGCCGCTCGCTGCTTTCCATCGGCGCAAAGACTGTCGCCGTGGCCCGCAGTGGTCGATGCACGCCCGTGGCCCGCTCATGCTTCGCCGCGCCCCACATGCGGTGGTAGATGTCGGCGGGCGGGGTGATGTCGCACCATGCCAGCGCGAAACAGCAGCGGCTTTGCGGTGTGGGGTCTTCGGTGCGGGAGGGATTCATCAAAGTGGTAGAATGATGAGGGGTAAAATGATGGAGAGAAGGAATTCCTTCAGAACATCATTTTACCCGCCATTATTTTACCGTTCAGGCACCAGCAGCGCATCGGCCGACGCGGCGAAGCAGTTCGGCGCGTTGAAGAGCCAGATGTGGGAGGGCGAAGTGGGGCCGAAGCTCCAGATCTGGCCATCCGCTCCTTCGGGGACGGGAATCGTCACGACTTCATCACTCGCGCTCACTTCAGTGATGATTTTACGGTCCGGGCCGCGAATAGGAAACTTCGGGCCGCTGGCAAAAAGCTGGAGCTGCTTCGTCCCGGCGGGGACAAGGAAGAACAACTCGCCGAACTGGCCGAGTGTGATCACTTTCTTGCCGCGTTTCGGCAACCAGGTGAGGGATTGACCGGGCTTGCGCGTGATGCGCCAGCCTGCGGCGCTGTCGTTGCACTCGAAGTAGTACACACCTGCCTGTGGCACCTTGAGCGTGAGCGCATGCACCTCGCCATCGAGCTTCTGCGCGCCTTCGGTGATCAATTTGCCGTTCGCGTCCTCCAGCTTCCACTTCGCGTCCGCGCGGTCACGATACCACGCGATGGTACCGACGGTGATGTCGAGCGTGAGCGAGCTGCCATCACTGTGCATCGCGAAGCGCTCGACACGCTGGATCGCCTGCTGGTGCGCTTTGGGTTTGACACTGGTCTGCTTGATCGGCGCGAGTTTGGAGTAATCGAACGCGATCTCAGTAATCTCCGCCGGCTGGAAGTAGTCCATGCCTTCGCGGAACCACTGGTCCGTCTCCGCCTTGGTCACAAAGCCCGCGTTGATCCATGGCTTCGGCGTTTTGTCGTTCCGCGCCCAGCCCGGCTCCTCGAATTTCTTCGCCGCGTCGCCCGCGAAGGTGCTCTGGATGGCGTTCCAGTGGTTCATGTATTCGTAACGCGTGCGATAGGTGAAGGACAGAATATCGAGCGTGAGCTGCTTCTGCCGCGCCTTGTCCTTTTCGTGATCAAGCAGCCAGCGCAGGTGGTTGTAGCGCAGGTAGTGCTTCAAGTGGTTGATGCGCACGAGCACGTCCGGACTTTCTGCGGCGAGCTTCGACGCCTCGTCGAGATCGTGAAACAGCGAGCCGATGAGCTGGCGGCTCATGATTGGCGGCGACTGCACTTTCGGCATCCAGCGCTCGTAGTAGCGTCGCATCGCGGCGGAGGCGGGGCCGAATGCCTTGTCGTAAAAGTCGGTGGTGATCGCCTTCACATCGGCGTTGGGATTCCACATGAGCTTGTTCGCGACGTAGTAGCCCAGGCCGTGGACGCCCCAGTTGTTGCCGCTTTCGGCGTCGAAGCTTGTGGCACCGAGCGCGGCGGATTTGCGGATGCTTTCCTGGATGTGGTCGAGCATCGCTCCTTTGCCGCCGGGCAGTTTGTCGAAGTCCCACAGCCACACGCTGTAGTAATCGTAGAAGCCCATCGACTTGCACTTCTGCGGCCACAGCTCGCGCAGTTCATCAAAGCTGTAGCGACCACGGATAAAGCCCATCGTGAGCTGCACATATACATTTGGCTCCAGCGCGAAGTCCGGCGGCTCGCTGTGCTCGTTGTAGGCCAGCAGGCCGATCATTTTGCCGGGATGTGACTTCGCGATGGCTTTTGCCGCGTGATTGGCGAGTCCAAAGACGCGGTTGCTGATGCTGCCGAGCTTCAGGCACTCCGCGCACTCGCAGTGGCCGTCGCCATCGGAGCAATCCAGCGACACCATCTCCCTGTCGGGATTCTTGGCGAAAAAATCGAGGCACCACTTCACCGCGAAGTCCTTCACCGCCGGGTTGCTCACGCACATCTGCGGCCCCTGGCGCTTGTCTTTGACCAGCGCGAGATATTCGGGATGCGCGTCGAACTCCGCCTCGTTGTTCGCGATGATCGTCTGCCACGCATGCCCCGCGTACACGCGAAAAGATGACGCCATGCGGTTGTGCCGCGCCCAGTCCTCGTAGTCCTTCAGGCACGAGCCGCCGAGCGGATGCTTCTTGTCGTCCGGGAACGGCCCGTAGCCATACCAGATGCGCCGTGCGAGGATTTTGGGTCGTGAGTCTTCGCCAGGTTCGCGGCTGCGATCGATGGCGAAAAGACTCGGCTTGTTTGGAATGACCTCCCATTCCTTTGCCGGGAAGAACCAGCGGCAGCCGAGCTCCTCCAAAAACGCGAACGCGGCATGAGAAACGGCCATGTCGGTCGCTCCCGTGAGATGAACGCCATCTTCATCGGTCACAATCGAGTAGGCTTCGCGACCATCGTAAGTGTTGCGAATGGGAAACGCGTCCTTCACGGCCAAAAAGATTCCCCCTTTTACCTCCGCTCCCGCTTTCACCTCAAACTCCGCGCCGGTAATCCGCTTCAAATAGGAGGACAGTTCCGCCGCAACCGCCTTGGTTTGATCCGATGCCTCTGGCGAGATCACGATGGGCGAGAGCGCCCGGCCATTCTCCGCGAGGTGAAAGCTGTCCGTGGCGAGACAAGGCATGGCACAGACGGCCAGAAGAAGAGCGACACGTTTCATGGCGAACTCTACGTTTGCCCGCAAAGACACTTTCAGCACGGGCGTAGTGTCTGGCATGAAGATGCTCGTGGTTTTTTCTCTGGTCTGCTCGTCGCTGGTTGCCGCCGATCCCATCAACATCGGTTCGCGCCGTGAATTGTTCGTGGATGACTTCCTCATCGACAAGCTCACTGGCAAGGCCGAGCAGCGCCTGCATCATCCGCAGGCGAAGGAGATCGCCATCAAGCATGACGCGCCGTGGGAGGGCAGCGGCACCGGTTATCACAGTGTGTTCAAGGACGGCGACAAGTATCGCATGTATTACAAGGCGTGGCAGCTCACCGTCACGCCGCCGGGAAAAGTGAACACGGGCGAGCATCCGCTCTTCACCTGCTATGCGGAGAGCGATGACGGCATTCATTGGCGCAAGCCGGAGCTCGGTTTGTTCGAGTTCAAAGGCTCGAAGGCGAACAACATCGTCCTCGCACCCGGAAAGATGGGCGCGGCGAATCCCGATCCCGGCCACATCGCGATCTTCAAGGACGACAATCCCGCCGCGAAGCCGGAGGCACGTTACAAGGCCATCGTGCGCTCGGGTTCGCCCAAGGGCCTGCTCGCCTTCCAGTCTGCGGACGGTTTGCACTGGTCGCCGATGCAGGAGACGCCGGTGATCACCGATGGTGCCTTCGATTCGCAGAATCTCGCCTTCTGGGATGCGCATAGCGGCGTGTATCGTGCCTACTGGCGCTACTTCACCGGCGGCACGACCGATGAGAAGAACTGGAAGCCCTCCGGTGATCGAGCCATCCGCACGGCCACCTCGAAGGACTTCCTTCATTGGGAAAACCAGCATGATTTGAGTTACACCGACTCACCGAGCGAGCAGCTTTACACCAATCAAGTGAAGCCCTACCACCGCGCTCCTCATCTGCTGCTCGGCTTTCCCACTCGCTATGTCGAACGCGGCTGGTCGCCCTCCATGAAGGCGCTGCCTGAACTGGAACATCGCGAATGGCGTGCGAAGGCGAACCAGCGCTACGGCACGGCGATCACCGAGGGACTCTTCATGGCCAGTCGCGATGGCGTGACGTTCAAACGCTGGAACGACGCCTTCCTGCCGCCCGGCATCGAACGCGAAGGCACCTGGAACTACGGGCAGCAATACATCGCCTGGCATCTGGTCGAAACGAAGTCCGTGCTCGAAGGCGCGCCGAATGAACTCTCGCTCTACGGAGGTGAGAACTACTGGACCGGCACCAGCAGCGAGTTGCGCCGTTACACCCTGCGCCTCGACGGCTTTGTCTCCATCCACGCGCCGATGAAAGGCGGCGAACTGATCACGAAACCACTCACCTTCACCGGCAAAGCACTCACGATGAACTTCGCCAGCTCTGCCGCAGGTGGCGTCCGGGTGGAGATTCAGGATGTGGATGGCAAAGCGATACCCGGCTTCTCTTTGAACGACTGCGAGGATCATTTTGGTGATTCGATCGAGCGCACCGTGGTGTGGAAGAGTGGCAGCGATGTCAGCTCACTCGCCGGGAAGGCGGTGCGGCTGCGTTTTGCGCTGAAGGACGCGGACCTGTACTCGATCAAGTTTGAGTAGCAGTCATCAACCATTCGCATGGCTCTATCGGCTTCAGAATGTCCAGCGTTCGCTCACAAACATCGTGATGCTTCAAAGCCATTGAAACGTCAGCGTTCTTCGCCAACCAAGCACAATGAGCTACATCATGGTCGATATTGAATCCGACGGCCCGATTCCGGGGGATTACTCGATGATCTGCTTTGGCGCGGTTGTCGTGGAGCCAGGACTGGAGCGGACGTTTTATGGTCAGTTGCGGCCGATCTCGGAGAAGTTCATCCCTGAGGCGTTGGCGGTCAGCGGCTTCACTCGGGAGCAGACTTTGCAGTTCCCGGAACCGGCAACGGTGATGCAAAACTTCGCCGACTGGCTGCGCGGCATCTCTCGGGACCGCCCGATGTTCATCTCCGACAACAACGGGTTCGACTGGCAGTTTGTGAATTGGTACTTCCACCACTTCACCGGCGAAAATCCCTTCGGCTTCTCCTCCACGAACCTGGGCAGCCTCTACAAAGGCCTCGTGAAGGACACCTCCCCCAACTTCAAGCACCTCCGCCGCACCAAACACACCCACCACCCCGTCGATGACGCCAAAGGCAACGCCGAGGCACTGCTGACGATGAAGGAGCAGATGGGGCTCAAGATTCGGCTGTGACGAGGAGCGGCGGATTGGTCAAGTATAAGTCAAGTTGTTGGTCAAGCAGCGTGGCGGCCGCGCGACATTTGTTGACGCGTTAATGACGAGTCGACTTCTAGTGCTTCAGCGAATAGCGTCCGGTTTTCTTGCCTCCGGTTTTCTCGATCAATCCCGCATCGAGCAGCGGTTGCAGCAGGCCCATGGCACCTTGCTTAGAAATACCGAGGGCCTCCCACAGCTCCGCAGGGGCCATGCTGCCGTGGTCGGCGAGCAGTTTGAGCAGTTGCTCCTGTCGAGGACGCAGCACGAGTTTTCCGGGTGACTGGCGGCTGATGCTTTGCACCCGCAGCCATGTGCGCTCCAGCGTCTGTCTCAGGCCGATGGCGCAGTATTCCAGCCAGCCGGAGAGGTCTTCCCCGGCCAACCGGACTGCATCAAGGGCGCGGTAGTAGCCCGGGCGGTCTTCCCAGAAATATTCGTCCACGCTGAAGATGTGATGGCTGTCAAAGCCGCGCCGATAAAGCTCCCACAGACCTAGCGCACGGCCCGTGCGTCCGTTGCCATCGGCGAAGGGATGGATGTGCTCGAACTGGTAGTGCAAAATGGCCGAGCTGAGCACTGGGGACAGCCCGGTGACCTTGGTGTTCCACCATTCGAGCAGTTCAAACATCAGCCCGGAGACATCCGCCGCCGGTGGCGGAAAATGACGCCCCACACGCACGGCGATGGTGCGGTAGCGGCCCGCCTCGCCCTGATCCATGACGCTGTCGGCGAGCAGGCGATGCAGCTCAAAGAGGTCCTCATGCCGGATTTTCTTCTTCCGGGCGTTCTTTTCGACATAGCGCAGCCCGGCGAAGTAGTTCAGCACCTCCCGACTCGACCGCCGGTCCGCCGCCGCCAACTCGCGGCCTTCTTCAAGCGCCCGCACCTGCTCCAAGGTCAGTGGATTGCCCTCAATCGCCGTGGAGGCATGGCCGTTGCGAGTTCGCGTGTCTTTCTGCAACGCCGGAATCCACGACACCGATACCGCCGCGCCCTGAATGCGCTCCCGGAGCACCGCGATCTCCTCCACCAACGAAAGCAGGCGGGCGCTGATGGTGAATTGCGGTTCGTAAGCCATGAGAATAAGTCAACCATAAGTCAAGTTGTGAGTCAAGTGGCCACCCAGAGAGGTCTGGTCTTTTGACGTGCTAGCACCATCAACGGAACGTGGCTGGAACTTAACAGCAGACATTGCATCTCAGGATTTACAGCGAATCTGTCATCATATGAATTCCAACAGACCAATGCTGGCGGATGCGGAGAGTGATCGTGATTTTCACATCGCGCTCCACAACATCGTTGCTGTCTCAAACAGCATGAACGACAAAGACACGGATCGAGTCGGTATGTTGTCGAGTCAGTTGCTTCTACAGTGTGCCATCACTGGCATTACGATTGGAAGTCTGATCCGCCCTGTATCTCATGAAGGTTTCGGCGACCTGCCGAAACAGTTCACGGTAGTGGATATCCCATCGCTAGCGATATTGACTCGCGGAGTTCTGGAAACCTTTTTGGTTCACCACCATGTCTGTGTGCAGCAAGTGAGCACCGAGGAGCGGAAGTATCGTCTGCTTTGGTGGGATTGGCATGACGTGTCTGAACGAATCAATTCGCTTGAAGGTATTGGCTCAAAAGCCCCCAAACTCAGCGTGTTAAAAAAGCGACGGGATAAGCTGAAAATCACTTTGATGAACCATCCATGGCATGGACGGCAATCCTCAACAAAGCACGGCAAAAGTTTGTTCGACGACTTCACAAAAAACAAACCGCCGAAGGATGCTTTCTTGGCTACAAAGTCTGAAATGGCGAAGGCTTCAGGAATTCATCCCACCCAGCATTGGATTATCTACAAGAGTCTTTCCCAATACGCACACGCTCAGCCAGTCGCAGTTTCCACTCTTCTCGGCTTATCGAAAGACAGTCCTGACTTGCAGATGTACGTTCGACCGCTGGCTCGATATGCCACTTCATATCTGCTTTTGATACTTCGAGATTTTCTGAAGCTCTTCCCACAGGCGCGAAGCTTGGTTAATCAAGACTTCGAACGCCTAGAACAGATATGGACTGGAGTCCACGCAAGTGACCTCAAGTCAGTGAAAACGTTTCCGTGATTTAATCGCCTCACACCCCCGCCAAGATCCCGTTCAGCGTCGCACTCGGGCGGAACGCGGCATCGGCTTTGGCGTTGTCGGGCTTGTAGTAGCCGCCGACGTCGGCTTTTTGACCTTGGACGGCGAGGAGTTCGGCGACGATCTTGGGCTCGTTGGTGGTGAGGGCTTCGGCGATGGGTCTGAAGGTCTTTGCGAGGTCGGCGTCGGCGGTTTGGGCGGCGAGTTCCTGGGCCCAGTAGAGGCAGAGGTAGAAGTGGCTGCCGCGGTTGTCGATGGTGCCGAGTTTGCGGCCGGGGCTGCGGTCGAACTCGAGGAATTTGCCGTTCGCGGCGTCGAGCGTGTCAGCGAGGACCTTGGCCTTCGGATTCTTGAAGGTGTCGGCGAGATGCTCGAAGGAGGCGGCGAGGGCGAAGAACTCGCCGAGGCTGTCCCAGCGGAGGTAGTTCTCTTCACAGAACTGCTGCACGTGCTTCGGCGCGGAGCCGCCGGCGCCGGTTTCAAAGAGGCCGCCGCCATTCATGAGCGGGACGATGGAGAGCATCTTGGCGGATGTGCCGACTTCGAGGATGGGGAAGAGGTCGGTGTTGTAGTCGCGGAGGACGTTGCCGGTGACGGAGATGGTGTCTTCGCCTTTGACGATGCGCTCGAGCGAAAACGTGCAGGCATCGGCGGGTGTCATGATGCGGATGTCGAGACCGGTGGTGTCGTGATCTTTGAGATATTTTTCGACCTTGGCGATGATCTGCGCGTCGTGAGCGCGAGCTTTGTCGAGCCAGAAGATGGCGGGCACTCCACTGGCGCGGGCACGTTTGACGGCGAGCTTCACCCAATCCTGCACGGGGGCGTCCTTGGTCTGGCAGGCACGCCAGATGTCGCCCTGATCGACGGCGTGTTCAAAGAGCACGTTGCCCGCGGTGTCGGTAACACGGATGACGCCGTCGGCGGGGGCTTCGAAGGTCTTGTTGTGGCTGCCGTATTCCTCGGCGGCCTGGGCCATGAGGCCGACATTTGGCACGCTGCCCATGGTCTTCGGATCGAGGGCGCCGTTCTTTTTGCAGAAGTCGATCGTGGCCTGGTAGATGCCGGCGTAGCTGCTGTCGGGGATCACGGCGAGGGTGTCCTGCTCCTTGCCGGCGGCGTCCCACATCTTGCCACCGCCGCGGATCATGGCGGGCATGGAGGCATCGACGATGACGTCGCTCGGGACGTGAAGATTGGTGATGCCTTTGTCACTGTTCACCATGGCCAAGGCGGGGCCGCTGGCGTAGGCGGCCTGGATGTCGGCCTCGATCTCGGCTTTTTTGTCGGCGGGGAGCTTGTCGAGCTTCGCGATGAGATCGCCGAAGCCGTTGTTAAAATTGACACCGATCTCGGCGAGCGTGGCGGCGTGTTTGGCGATGAGGTCTTTGAAGAAGACGCTGACGGCGTGGCCGAAGATGATCGGATCGCTGACCTTCATCATGGTGGCCTTCATGTGGAGGGAGAAGAGCACGCCATCGGCCTTTGCCTTGGCGATTTGCTGCTCGAAGAAGGCGACGAGGGCCTTCTTGCTGATCTTGGTGGCATCCATGATCTCGCCGGCTTTGAGGGCGAGTTTGGGCAGGAGCGTTTTGGTGCTGCCGTCCTTGCCGACGAACTCGATTTTGACCTCGGTGGCGTCGGCGACGCACACGGATTTCTCGTTCGAGAAGAAGTCGTCCTTGCCCATGGTGCCGACGGTGGTCTTCGAGTCGGCGGACCATTTGCCCATCGAGTGCGGGTGGGCTTTGGCGTAGTCTTTGACGGCTTTCGGAGCGCGGCGGTCGCTGTTTCCTTCACGCAGCACGGGATTCACGGCGCTGCCCATGACCTTGGCGTATTTGGCTTTGATTTCCTTTTCCTCGTCGGTCTGCGGGTTTTCGGGCAGATCGGGTAATTTGTAGCCTTTGGCCTGAAGTTCGGCGATGGCGGCCTTGAGCTGTGGCTGCGACGCGGAGACGTTCGGGAGCTTGATGATGTTCGTGGTCGGTTCGAGGCATAGTTTGCCGAGGTAGCTCAGGTCGTCCTCCTGCTGCCCGAACTGCGCCAAAATGCGGCCCGCGAGGGAGATGTCGCGCGTTTCGACCTCAATGCCTGCCGCCTTGGTGAAGGCCTTCACGATGGGCAGCAGCGAATAAGTGGCGAGGAGCGGGGCTTCGTCGGTGAGGGTGTAGATGATTTTGGCGGACATGATGGGCGGGGGAATCGGGAGGGGAGTCAGAGAGTTAAAAAGCGGGGAAGGCGGGTCAAGATGCTTCGCGTCCAGAGGTCAAGATGGAGGCGCAAGATCTCAAGGGAGACCGAAGCACCTTCTTAACCACCTTGAGGGCGAAGCGTTGACCTTTTCACGAATCTGACCGCCTCAAGGCCTTGTCTTCGTCACCGCATTCAGCACCACGCCGTGATCGTCGCGATGCTCTAGCACGAGCTTGGCCGTGTCGTCGATCATCACGCGCAAAAAGCCGCCCGTTGGCTCTTTGTAGATGTAGGGCTGCTTGATCTTGCCCTCGGGGTCGGTGGTCTTGGGGCCGCCGGGCTTTTCGCCACGGATGGCGTTTTCGTCGTTCAAAGCACCGACGGAAAACTCCTCCACGCCGAGTGGGTGGATGCTATGGTATTGCCAATGGCGGTCGCCGCAGAAGGTGAGGACGTTGGTGATTTTTTGATCGATGAGCCACTCAAAGAAGCTGTCGGCCTCGTGCTTGAAGCCCGCGAGGTTCGTGTGGTTGTCCGTCTTGCTGTTGCGGTCCGGGCCGACCATGGGCGTGGGCGTGATGATGATCTTCCAGGCCGCGTCACTGGCTTTGAGCGTGGTTTGCAGCCACTCGCGCTGCTCGCGGCCCCAGATCGACTTTTCGGGGCCGTCGAGCATTTTATTGGGTGAGCGGAAGTCGCGTCCTTCGACAAACCAGAGCTGCAAATGCTTGTGAACGCGATGCGTGCGGTAGGTGGGTGTTGTGCGGTCCTCCTCATCGAAGATGGGCATCTGCTCGCGGAAGATTTCGATACCGGTGGTGGGCGCTGGCAACTTTTCGCCACGGAGATCGGCGTCGTTGAAGCGGAAATCGTGATCGTCTTTGGACCAAAAAGCAGGTGTGCGAGCGAAGAACTCGATCATGCGCGGAAAGCGGAACTGCTCGTGCCATTTGCGGCGCAGCTCGGGCAAGGTCTGCGCCGCAGGTTTCGCCGGATGATCGTAATAAACAATGTCTCCCGTGCCGATGAAAAAATCGGGCTTCAGCGCGGCCATGGCAGCGAACGAAGGGTATCCCAGCCGCTTGTCCTCTTCCGTCGCAGTGACGGGGCCGCCGCCGTTGGCCTTGCCGTGCATGAAGGCGTGGTAGTTCATACAACTACCCATGCAGAAGCTCACGGCGCCGCTTTCGCTCAGTGTCTTGAAGCTGCGTGTTGGGCCGGGCTTGGCCGATTCACGAGTTTCGCCGAAAACGAGGCGGTAGTGGTAAAGCGTGCCGGGTTTCAGCCTGCTGGCGCTGCTGCGGATGATGAAGTCGTGATCGGCCTTCGCCTCAGACCACTTGCTGCGTGTCGGCTCGGCAAAGTCCGCCGACTCACTCCACTCAAAATACGCGACGCCTTCTTTCCCAAGCACATCACCTGTTTCATCGAGCAACGGCCCGGGAATGGCCGTGAGTCGGCTTTGAAGCCAAACAGAGGTCGCGGTGACCTCGCCTGCCATCTCACCCTGGGCCTGGTAGATTTCGGCGTGGCAGGCTGTGGAGAGCAGGAGAAGAGCGGCGATGAGTTTCATGCGCCACTGAACAGCCACGGAAGCCGCCTTCTTGCTGCGTTATCGTTTCGGCAGCGCTTTGAGAATGGACTCGATGCACATATCGGCGAGCAGCTTGTAGGCGGGCGCGGTCCAGTGGAAGCGGTCGCCACGGGCGAGGCTGCGTTTGTCCACCAGCACGCTGTAGAAGTCATTCACGGGCACCTGCATCTCCGCCATAACCTTCGCGGCCATGCGGTTTTGCTCGATGATCGCGGGATTGGCCTCGGGATCGAGTTCAGCGGGCTTGTCCTTCACGGTGACGGGCGTGCTGCTGGCCCAGATGAGCTTGGCGTTCGGCAGCTTCGTCTTGAGCACCTCGACGTAGGCTTTCATCAGCGGCTCGAAGGTTCCCGGTTTGATGCGGCCCTCCTGCCAGCCGTGCAGGCCCATGTTGAAATGCACCACGTCATACGGCCCATGCGTGAGCACGTCGGCGAGCACTTTGTTCGTGTGCGTGGACTGGCAATACGGATTCGCCCAGACATCGACGTAAGCCTTGCCCGCTAGCGCGGCGATGGTGTCCTTGCGATAGCCGCCGACGATGGAGTCGCCGATGAGCAGCACACGCGGGAGCTTTGGATCGGTGACCTTCGCCTTGTCGAGCTTCCAGCCTTGGCCGTCGGCGTGCAGACGTGGATCGGTTTCCGTTGCCGGGGCGATCTTGGCGGGTTCGGCGGCGTGGATGGACAGAGCGAAGAGGAAAACAAAGGCGTGTTTCATGCGGAGCCGTATCAAACGCGAACTTCCACCGCTTGCGTGCAACTTATTGGTCCCGTACTCTGTTTGCCTCCCACCATGCGAACCATCACCTTTTTCCTCCTCGCCACCTCTCTATCTGCGCAAAACGCGCCGTATGATGTTTTTCCTGCCGCCGACCCGCCTTACTACCGCGTGCGTTATGAGGCGAAACAAACGGGCGATCTGATTTTCCCGGTGAACTACACGATCTGGATTCCGCCGGGTGTGACGTCCGTGCGTGGCGTGATCGTGCATCAGCACGGCTGCGGCGAAGGCTCATGCAAATCGGGCCTCACGGGCGCTTTTGACCTGCACTGGCAGGCGCTGGCGAAGAAACACGACTGCGCTCTGCTCGCGCCATCCTATGAACAGCCGGAGAAGGCCGACTGCCAGATGTGGTGCGATCCGCGCAATGGTTCGGGCGCGGCGTTTCAGAAATGTCTTGTCGATCTCGGTGCGAAGAGCGGTCATCCCGAGCTCTCGAAGGTGCCATGGGCGCTGTGGGGCCACAGCGGCGGCGGTCATTGGGCGGGCGGCATGATTTTGACGCATCCTGATCGCGTCGCCGCCGCTTGGCTGCGTTCCGGTGTGCCGTTGCTGAAGGCGAACCCAGACCGCTCGACGATCAAAACGCACACGGTGCCCGAGGACGCGTTGAAGGTGCCGGTCATGTGCAATCCGGGCACGAAGGAAGGTGTCACGGTCAAAGAGGGCCGCTTTGCTGGTGTGTGGCCCGCGAATGAAGAGTTCTTCAACGCTGTGCGTGGAAAGGGCGGTCTCGTCGGTGTCGCGGTCGATCCTCTCACCGCGCACGAGTGCGGCAATCAACGTTACATGGCCATCGCGTGGCTGGATGCATGCCTGAGTGTTCGTTTGCCGAAAAACAGCGGCGACCCGCTCAACGCGATGCCAACGGATGGTGCATGGCTCTCGCCGTTGCTGGGCACCGAGGCCGTTCCTGCCGCCAAATTCACCGGCGATGCGAACAAGGCCGTCTGGCTGCCAAACGAGTCCGTCTCGAAAGCCTGGATGCATTATGTCAACGACACTGCCGTTCCCGACACGACCCCACCGCCCTCGCCAACCAACCTGCGTGTGAACGGCAACGAACTCGCCTGGGACGCCGAGGCCGATCTCGAAAGCGGCATCGCCAGCTTCATCATCGAGCGCGATGGACAGGTCATTGGCAATGTGCCCGAGCAGCCCAAGAATCCCTTCGGTCGTCCGATCTTCCAGGGCCTGCAATATAGTGACACGCCAGCGATGCCGCTCGTGAAGATGACTTTCACTGACATGAAGGCCGAGGAGGGCAAAAAGCATGCTTACCGCGTGATCGCAGTCAATACGGCGGGCTTGAAGTCGAAGTGAGGCTCACCTCACCGCGTCGCGAATCGCTGGCACAAGTAACTCGGCGACGAGTTCGTGGCCGAGATCGCCGGGATGCATGCCGTCCGTGAGCATGGCGTCGATGGTGGTCTTGTGCTTCGCTGCAAAGGCCGGATAAGCGGCGTGGACATCGACCAGCGGCACCTTCAGCTCGGTGGCGAGTTTCCGCAGGGCATCGTTGTAGCGGATGAGGTTCAATGACTCGAAGCCGTCCTCCGCGTCGGCGTTGTAGGGCGGCTTGCCGTAGAGTTCGCGCAGCTTCGAGGTCCAGCGCAGTGGATTGGTGGTCATGAGGATGACCTTCGCGCCTTGCTTCTGCGCTTCGGTGATCATGGCGCGGTAGTTGTCGATGAAAGTGCTCAAGGATACGCGTGGTTCGGTTGCGGGCGGTTTCTTCCAGACATCCACGGCGGAGTCGTTGATGCCGAATTGCATCACCACGACGCGCGGTTTGTGGCGCAGCACGTCTTCTTGAAGACGTTTGCGGGCCTGAACGGTTGTGTTGCTCGGGATGCCTGCGTTATGAACGTTGAGCGAGGAGCCGATGCTTTGCAGCGCGGTCTCAACACGCGTGGCATACACTTTGACAGCCCCACGCGGCGCGGTGGTGCTGTCGCCGAACATGATGATGCCGCCGGGCTTCGGTTGCGCCTTGGGTGGCGGCACGAAAACGGGAATCTCACCCGCGCCGAGATCGGCGACGTTGATCTTCATGCGCAGACCGCCCTGCATCGTCGTGATCCACAATTCGCCGGGCTTGCGCTCGTAAAGGTAGGGATAGGACACGCGGCCTCCGGGCACATAATTCGCCGCGACGATGACTGGCTTCGACCACGAGGCCGCTTCGTCGGCGGAAAAGGCCAGTGACAACTCCACGCGGCTCGAACCGCTCTTCGGATCATGACGCGGCGGGGCGTTCCACAGCAGCGCGATGCGGCCATCGGCCAGACGGGCCATCTGTGGACAACAGGTCACTGATTGGATTGCCGTTTGCTTCAAGCCGGTCCATTTCAAGCCATCGCGTGAAGTAGCTTCCCACAAAAAGCCCGACTCCGTGCGCAGCAGCAGGTAAAGCGAGCCGTCCTTGCGCTCGATGACGCTGCCTTCGAGTGATCCAGCGTGATCATGCGTGCCCACGCCGTAATCGAGCATGTCGCCGCGCTGCCATGTCTTGCCCAGATCGTCCGAGGCCCACATCACCGTCGCATGCCGCCATTGTGGGATGATTTCCTGCCCCACGAGCACGATGCGGCCGGATTTCATCTGGATCAGCGAGTGAATGCAGCCGCACCACGGATCACTGAGCTTCAGCGGCGTTTCCCACGTTTTGCCATCATCGGTGCTGCGGCAGGTGTAGGTGGGCAAGATGAATTCCTTCCACGAAACATCCTTCTCACCCCAGCGCCAGCCTTTGGGTTGGGAGCGTTCCGCGAGATTCATCCATGCGGAGATGACGACGCCTTCACGAGTGCGCAGCAGGGCTCGTTCGCTGCTCACGGTGAACTTCGCAGGCTCCACGAAAAGCGGCGTGTTCGTCCAGGTGCGACCTTCATCCGCGCTGCGCAGCGCTGTTTTGGCATCCACGCACAGCACACCGCCATCTGCCGTGCTCACGAACGGCCCTTGATGCGCGAAGGGCAATGCTGAGGCTTTAGGGTGAAGCGTCGGCGCATCGGCAGCGAAGGCGGTGGCACTGAGGAGCAGGAGGAAGCGTTTCATGCCAGAATCAGACGCCGCATGCAGCGCCGACCTGTCGGACTATTTCCGCGCCTGTTTCACCGCTTCGATGGATTTGAGGATGTTGGTCTTCCACACGCCCTGGAGCTTGTCGGGGTTCGCACGGTCCAAAACAGCCAGCGCCTCATCCAAGCGGCCCTTTCGCGTCAAAATGCGGGCGATGCCTTGCAGAGCACCATACTCGTCGGCACCGCCGATCTGTTTGCGGTCGGCGATGATGGCGTTGTAGGCTTCGAGGGCCGCGTCGTCGTTCTTGAGGTTGTTTTCGCGGTTTTGGCCTTGAAGGAGCAGGGTCGCGTCGCGGGTGCGCGGTTCGCTGATGAACTCGAGCGCGGCCTTGAGGTCAGCTTCGGCCTTGTCGCCGGCTTTGGTGATCGAGTAGGCGCGACCGCGAGCATGGAAGCCGTCACCGCGTTTCCAGAAGGGCCATTTAGAGATGTCTTCGTTGGAGAATTGAGCAATGACTTCGGGTGCTTTGAAGGTGGCGAGCAGGTGTTGCATCTGCGCGGCTTTTTTCACGGGCTCGATGGGGATGCGCTCGATGATCGCGGGCGCGCTGGCTTTGTCATAGAACGCGGCTTGCTCCAGCGCGGCGGCTTTTTGGAAGTCGGTGATCTTGCCTTCGGCGAGGGCGAGAAAGGGCGCGGCTTTGCGCTGCTGCGTTGCGTCGCGGAAAGTGAGGGCGAAGTCGGTGACACTGGGATCGGCGTCGAACTTGTGCGACTTGCCGTCGTAGAAGTGCGCGAACTTCATCGGCTCGTGGAAGCCGTCGATCCCGGTGGGTGAGAGGGCGCTGTGCTCCTGGCCGTCATCGCGGATGCGCTGGCGGCAGATGTTGATGTGCCAGGGCAGGCTCTGCGTGGGCTTGCGACCGATGATCTGATGCAGCGGGTCGTTTTCGTCCGGCGTGACGGGCAGGCTGATTTCGAGGGTCCAGTGATCGGCGGCGATGTGCGTGGCGACCTCGGCCTTCGCATCCCAGGTGAACCACTGGCCGCGTGGAGCTCCGCGATCGAGATCGACGACGTGCCCGGCGGGGCTGATGGCGATCTGATAATAGGAGTGCGTCTCGGTGGCGATTTCGAGTTCGATGGCGTCGCCGTGCCAGATGGCCTGGTCGTCATCGCGTGTGGAAGCGTTGTGCGGTTTCTCACCGGGGTGTTCGTCGCAGCGGATGGCGAAGACGACGCTGCTTCCCTGCCAGCCGGCTTTGAACGAAGTGCCAAAGGTGGGCGTGCGTCCGGTTTGCAGCTCGCGCAGGCGGCCGGTGGCGGCGGTGGGGCACTTTTGCCAGTATTCGTCATCGAGTTTGCCATCAATGACGACGTCCTTTGCATCACCCACGAGCCGAACGACCGGCACGGGGCCACGTTTCTGCCCGAGTTGCTGCGATTTCATGCGCAGGCCTTTGAGGTAATCGTCGATGAGCGCGAGGCGCTTGCCATACACGCTCGCCGCATCGGCTTTCGTCTTCGCCTTCTCGAAAAGCGCGAGCGCCTCGTCGGCCTTCGCCTTGTCCTCGTCCATGACCTTCCAGTTCTCCTCGCAGTAGGTAAAGAAGGCCAGCATCTCCGGCTCGGCGGGGCCGTAGAAAAGGCGGCAGTACTCGCGCAGCGCAGCATCGGTGTCGTAACCCTGGCCGCCCCAGTAAGCGCGGGCGGTGAAATAGACCATGAAGTGATTGAAGCCGATGCCCACCTTGTCGAAATCCTGCCGCACGCTGAGCCAGATGTCCTCGCCCTGCGATTTGCCTTTGATGGCGTTCACGCTGTCGCCGAGCGCATGCGCGGCAAAACTCGGCAGATACCATCCGCGGTCGGTGAACGGATAGTTCTCAAAGATGAGCAGCGGATTGTCCGTCTTTTTTGCCCACGCGGCGCGCAGCGCGTCAGGAGCGGACTCGCCTTCGCCTTTCGATCCCGCTTTGTTGATGGGCCTGCGACCACCGACGATGCAGACGAGCACGTTCGGCTCGAGTTTGTCGATCTTCAGCGGCGGCAGCGTGTAAACGCCATACGCGCAGTTCAGCACCTTCGCATGCGGATGCGTCTTGCCGACCTCTTTCGCCACGCGATTGACGAAGTCCCACACGTAGTCGCTGAGCAGGCCGCGCTCGTTGCGTTCGGGCGAGTCCTTGCCCTTGCATTTCTCGCACTGGCAGATGGAGGTGTAGCCGTCCGGCGGCATGATGGAGACGCTGTCGAGTTTGAAGGTGTCGAGCTGTGCCCGCGCATAACGCACGGTCTCGCGGAAAAGCTCCTCATTCGAGTAGCAAAGCTGGCATTTCGAGTCGCCGGGACGGAAGTCGCGCTTGCCGCCGTAGAGCGCGAACCACTCGGGATGCTTGGCAAACACCGCCTCGCGATTTGTCATCGTCGCCATGCCGTGGGCGATCTGCAAACGCTCGTCATTGCGTGTGCCGAGGCGCATGGCCCACATCGAAGTGTCGTAACCAGCGGTGCTGAAGCGGAAATTGAACTGCCGCAGCGCGAAGTCGGGCTTCACCGTCTCGTCGAGCTTCGACAGTTCGATGGTCTTCATCGAAGGCAGCACCTCGCCGAGTTCACCGGGCAGATACCAGCGAGTGCCGAGCTTGTGGAGGAAGCCGCACACCGCGTTGAAGCTGCCGCGCTCGTCGAGGCCCCAGATTTCGAGTGTTTCGTTCTTTGCCGTCACCGCGCCGTCCGGTTTGCCGGTGTCGCCGGGCAGTTTGAGCCGGTTTTTATACAAACCCGCGTTCGGCATGCCATACGGCGCGCCCATGATCTGCTCCCACTCCGCCTGCGCGCGCGGGATGTCGCCATTGTTCCGCGCAAACGGCATCGACGGCTCGAAATCACTGTCATCGCCGATGAGCGTCATCCAATCCGGCCCTGTGGTGATGCGATATGCGCCATGCTGCAAACCGTCCGCCTTCACCGGATTGTCTGCGCTCGCTCCGATGAAGACTTTCACTGCGTTGCCAGTCGGCTGCGTCACGATGGGCAGCCGCGCACCACTGATTTTCTCGATCTGCGTGCGAAACTCATGCGCCGCAACACGCTGCATGCGCGTGGCTTTGTCGCTGATGACGATCTCAGCTCGTGGCTGGCTGTTTTCGACGAGTAGGGGCTGAGCGTTCAGCATCGAAATCCCGAAGAAGAAGGTGAACAGAGTTTTCATGGTTTCACAAGGTTGTCAGTGGTGTCTAAATCGAAGCGCACGCTGACCACGCTGTGCTTCTCTTTGCCCGGGGCATACTTCAGGTAGGTCGTGGCGACGATGGTGCCGTCGGGCAGCAGTTCCATGCCGGGATAGCCGCAGTCGCTGACGCGCTCGGCGTAACTGTGGAGGAGCTTCACACGGTATTGGCCGGGTTTGCCGCTTTTGATGTCGTCATAGGTGCCGACCCAGGCGACAAAGTGACCTTTCGTCGGGCTGTTGATCGCCTGATCGCGAAACGCGACGACCATGCGGCCATCTTGGGTGAAGACTCCGGCATGGCGGTCGCCAGTGAGACCCCAGCTCGTGTTCACAGGCGTGCTCCAGGTTTGTCCTTCGTCGCGGCTGAACATCACGAGGCTGCGTTCCTTGTGCGTGTTCTCGCGCATCAGGCAGCAAAGCTCCGCGCCGTCCGGCGAGCGGAAGACAAACGGCTCGCACGGATTCTTGCCCGCCACGCTCGCGACGACCTTCGGCTCGCTCCAGGTGAATCCGCCGTCCGCAGTGATCGTTTGCAGCACCTCGAGCGGTGCCTTGTCCGCGCCGCCGGGGCCTTTGTGGAAGAGCCCGAGGTAACGGCCATCTTTGAGCCGCACGATGCTGCTGAAGGTCATCACGCAGGGAAAACCGAGCGGTGGCATCTCCTTCCACGTTTTGCCCGCGTCCTCGCTCATGATGCTCGGCATGCCCGGGCCTTTGCGATTGCCTTTCGCCGCTGAAAACACCCACAGCCGCTCTTTACCTGCGGAATCCGTCATGCGGTAGATGCTGGGGCAGTTTTGATGCGTCTTGAAGCCCTCCGGCAGCGTCTCGTCGATGCGCGTCCACGTTTGGCCACCATCATCGCTCCTCGCCATCGGCCCTGCCGCACCACCGTGATTGATGCACCACACGCAGAAGATCGTTTTGCCATCCGCGAGCAACGTGGTCGTCGGATGTCCCTGATAAACCTGCTCCGTCCCCGCCGCGATGATCGTGTGACGGTCCTTTTGCCCGGAGATGTCCACGATCGGCAGATCGGGCTTTTCTTCGGCAAAGACGAGCGAGGCGGTGAGCAGTGAGAGGGCGAGGAGGCGCATGGGCTATTCAAAACGAAAGTCGTGAAGCCCTTTTGCGCGCTTTCACTCCGTCACAGCCGCTTGATGCGGATGTTGCGATACAAAACGAGGTCGTTGTGCCCCGCGAAGCCGAAATAGCCGCTCGTGCGGTCTTTGCCGGGATGCGGCTTTTTGCCCATGACCTCGTCCATGTTCACCTTGCTGAGGTCGCAGTCGAGAATCGTCTCGCCGTTCAGCACGACTTTGATGGTGGAGCCTTTGACGGTGACTTCCTGCACGTTCCACTCGCCGGCGGGCTTCAGGTGACCGCGTTTTGCGGCCACCATGCCGTAGGCGGAGCCGTGATACTGGCGCGGATCGAGCTTCGCATACTTCGGCGCATCGTTGTCGAGCACCTGGAGCTCGCACATGCCGACGTAGGCCGTGTCGCCGCTGCCGGGGTAGCGAATCGCGAGTCCGTTGTTCGATCCTGCGGGAATCAGCACCTCAAAGCGCACGACGAAGTCAGTGTATTCCTCCGCCGTGTAAATGGTGCCGCCTTTGCCGGCCTTGCACGCGATCGCGCCGTCTTTGACTTCGTAGTTTTCCACCGGGCCTTTCCAGCCGGTGAAGTCCTTGCCATTGAAGATGGACGTGAAGCCCTCCTCATCAGCGGAGAAGGCGGTGGTGGCAAAGACAGCGAGAGCGAGCAGGAGGCGGCGTGTGAGTTTCATGGCGGAAAGTGGCCTCGAATAACGTGGTCCGATCGCGAGATATTTTCGCCACAGCCATCGTTTCGCCTTCATGCGCCGACTTTTCATTCCAGGGCTCCTGTTTGCCGCCTCGCTTCATGCCTTTGAGCCGAAGGTGCGGCCGCTGATCGACGCGCACTGCATCGAATGCCATGGCGAGGACGTGCAGAAGGGCAAATTGCGGCTCGACGGTGAGGTGAGCATGAAGACATGGATCAAAGTGCATGACCGCATCGCCGCGGGTGAGATGCCGCCAAAGAAGTCCGAGCAGCCGCCGCAGGCTTTGCGGGATGAATCGCTGAAAATCCTGCGCCAGTCGCTGCACGCCGCCTCGCTCGAACAACAGCGCACGCAGGGCCGCGTGCCGATTCGTCGCCTGAACGGCACCGAATACGAAAACACCGTGCGCGAACTCGTCGGCACGCGGGTGAAGCTGAAGGACCTGCTGCCCACGGATAACAGCGCGGGCGGCTTTGATAATGTCGGCGCCGTGCTGGACCTCTCCTCGACGCATCTGCTGCTGTATCAAGAAGCTGCGGAAAAGGCCGTCAGCTCCGTGATTCCGGTTCATCCTCACCTGCCGCTCAAAGATCGTCGCACCGGCCGCCAGATCGCGGACACCGGCAGCAACTTCAAACAGACGCTCACGCGCAGTTGCTTCCTCAAAGGCGATGCGCTTGTCGTTCACAGCAAACTGCCGCGCTACGGCCTCGTGTGCACGCCGGGCGTGCAGGGTGCGGGCCGCTACAAGGTGCGCATGTCCGCATGCGCCGTCGGCGCGGCGAACGTGCCCGTGCCGGTCGCGTATTGCACCATCGACCGCGGTCGCGAGCCGCCGGTGGTGCGTGTCGTCGTCGATTTCCCGCCCGGTGCGCCGCGCGTGATCGAAGCGGAGATCGATCTCGAAGCCGGCGAGGCCTTTGTGCTGCAACTCCAGCTCAACTGGGATATCCGCGCGACGAAGAAACCCATCGAAGAACACACCGGCCCTGGTTTTCTCATCGAATGGCTCGAAATCGAAGGCCCCGTCGATGAATTCCCCTCGCAGGCCTATCGCACGCTTTTTGGCAATGCCGAGCTGATGCCGAAATCCGTCGCCAAAGCAAAAGCGGAAGGCAAAAAGCCGCAGGACTGGAGCAAGCGCACCAACATCTACCAATGGCTCAACGACCCGCTCGAACCCGTGAGCGCCACGCCGAAGGAGGATGCCGAAAAGCTGCTGCGTGTCTTCATTCCGCGTGCGTTTCGTCGCCCGGTCGAAGAAGACACGCTGAAGCACTACATCGGCAAAGTGCACGCCAGGCTCGATGCGGGGGAGAGCTTCGTGAATGCGATGACCTACGGCTACAAGAGCGTGCTCACCTCGCCGCCGTTCCTCTTTTTCAGTGAATCACCCGGCGAACTCGACCGCCTCGCGCTCGCGAATCGTCTCGCCTACTTCCTCACCTCGCTGCCGCCGGATGCTGAATTGCTCGCCGCCGACGTCACGAAGCCGGATGAGCTGCGAAAACAAACCGAGCGACTGCTTCAATCACCCCGCGCCCGCGGCTTCACCGAAAACTTCACCGGCCAGTGGCTCGAACTCCGCAAAATCGACGCCACCATCCCCGATCCGAATCTCTACGGCGACTTCGACGGCACGCTGCTCTGGTCGATGCCCGAGGAGACGCGCCGCTTCTTCGACGACGTGCTGCAAAACGACCGCAGCGTGCTCGAGTTCGTCGATTCGACATGGACGCTCGTGAATCGCCGCCTCGCCGAGCACTACGGCATTGTGGAGGCGTTCGAAGCAGCGGCGAAAGACAATCAGACAGGGAGACAATCAGACAAGGAGACTTCCCCAATCTCATTGTCTCATGGTCCGATTGTCTCCTTGTCTTCAGTTCCCCAGTCCGAGTTCCGCCGCGTGAATCTCCCCGCAGGCTCGCATCGCGGCGGCGTGATGACGCAGGGCAGCGTTCTGAAAGTCACCGCCGATGGCACCACCACCTCGCCCGTGCTGCGTGGCAAGTGGGTGCTCGAGCACATTATCGGCAAAGCGCCGCCACCACCGCCGCCGGACGTTCCTGCCATCGAGCCGGACATCCGTGGAGCCACCACCATCCGCCAGCAACTCGACAAGCACCGCAACATCGCCGCGTGCAATTCCTGCCATCAGCACATCGATCCGCCCGGCTTCGCGCTCGAGTCCTTCGATCCCATCGGTGGCTATCGTGACTTTTACCGCGCCTCCACACGCACGAAGGCCGGCATCGTGCAACTGCCCGGCTACACCGGCCGCGCCTTCTATCGTGGACCCGATGTCGAAAAAGGCGGCGTCACGCATGATGGCAAAACCTTCACCACCATCGAGGACTACAAGCGCCTCCTCCTCGCCGATCCCGATCAAATCGCCCGCAACCTCGCCGAAAAACTCCTCACCTACGCGACCGGTGCCGAGCCGCAGTTCGCCGACCGCGAGGTCATCGAGCAAATCGCCTCCAAGGTGAAAACCAAGAACTATGGCTTCCGCATACTCGTTCATGAGATCGTGCAGAGCAGGCCGTTTCGCAGCAAGTGAGTGCCGGGCGGGTTATCGTTTGCCTTTCGTCAGCGCTTTGATCTCCGCGCGATCTTTTTCCAGGAATGCCTTCAGTTGCTCGGCACTCGGCAGCGATTTGAGATAGCGTGAGACGAAGAGTTTGTTGTCCATGCCCGCCGTGGCGAACTCCACCTCCGCGCCATCGCGGTCACTGCACAGCAGGATGCCCACGGGCGGATTGTCGCCGGGCTGCGTCATGTTTGCTTTGAACCAGTTCACATAAAAGTTCATCTGGCCCGCATCCTCCGGCTTGAAGGCTCGGATCTTCAAATCGATGAGCACATGGCAGCGCAGGATGCGGTGGTAGAAAACGAGATCCACGCGATGATGCCGCCGCCCCTCCGTCATGCGGAACTGGCGGCCCTCGAAGCAAAAGCCCTGGCCCAGCTCGAGCAGGAATTTTTGAAGATGATCCAGCAGCGCCGACTCCAGCTCGTCCTCCGAGTAGCTCGGCAGCTCCGCCAGCCCGGTGAACTCCAGGACATACGGATCACGCAGCAAGTCGGCGATGCTCTCACGCGGCTCCTGCTTCCGGGCACGCTCGATGACAGCTTTCTTGTTCTTGGACAGCCCCGTGCGTTCATACAGCAGGCTGCCGATCTGCCGCTGGAGCTGGCGCACGGACCAGTGGCTGCGCAGGCACTCGTTTTCGTAAAAAGCACGCTGCCATGGGTCATCGAGGCGGATGAGTTCCAGCAGCTTGCTCCAGGACAAATGGATCACGACCTCTGCCTCCAATGGTGTGGGCACCGCCGCCTCGCTGCTTTTGCCACCCGTTGGAGATTCCGTCCGCGCTGTGGATGGAATCTGAAGAGGCACAGCCAATTCCGTCCACACCGTGGATGGAATTGCCTTTCCAATCTGCGGGTAGGTGAGAAAAAGCTGCCGGCAACGACCCAGAACGATGACTCCCAAACCCTTCATCTTACGCCGCGCCAGATCATCAGCCAGACTCTCCAGCAGGCGTTCGCCATATTTTGCGCGGTCCGTGCCATGCTGTTGGAACTCCACGATATGTGCCCCGAACAGCCAGTTCCGCAGCACCAATCCTTGATTGGCAAACGTGGCGACACGTCCGACGATCTGCTCGTTGAGACGAGAGATGGCTGTGACGAGATGTTGATACCCCGTGCCGCGTTTGGCAGCCAGGGTGGACTTGGCAGTGATTTTCTTCGCCATGATGCGGTCAGTCTTAGCTGGAGGCAGCTTTTTCATCAACCATCACTCTCCGCGAGAAACGTGCTCTCGCGCATCGTTTATAACCGCCATGCCACGCCACGTTCTCGACCGCCGCACGTTTTTGCGCTCCTCCGGCATTGCCATCGGGCTGCCGTTTCTCGATGCGATGATGCCTGTGAGCGCTGCAGAGACGAAAAAGGCCGCCACAGCGCCGAAACGCGTGCTGCTGGTCGGACGTCCGCTCGGCATGCATGCGCCGAACTTCTTCCCGACGGACACGGGCAAAAACTACACGCCCAGCCGCTACCTGAAGTTCCTGCAAAGCCGCCGCGATGACTTCACCGTCTTCTCCGGGCTCTCGCATCGCTACGGCGCGGGGCATTACGCGGAGGTGGGCCTCTTCACCGGCGTGCATCCCGACTTCATCCGGCCAAACGACATCAAGAACAGCATCTCACTCGATCAAGAAGTCGCGTCGCACCTCGCGGGGCAGACGCGGTTCAACTCCCTCGTCATCGGCGGCGGCAGCGCGGCGTGGAACCGCCGTGGCGTGCGGCTGCCCGCCGAGCAGCGCGTGAGCAGCGTCTTCAAGCAGCTCTTCATCCAGGGCACCACGGACGAAACCGCGCGTGAAATGCGCCGCATCAAGGACGGGCAGAGCATTCTCGACGACGTGCGTGATCAACTCGGCAGTCTGAACGCCAAACTCGGCAGCGAGGACCGCGAGCGCCTCGATTTATATGTCTCCTCCATCCGCGAGGCCGAACAAAAGCTGCAACAAGACGAAACGTGGCAGCGAACCCCGAAGCCGAAGATCGATGTGAAGCCGCCGCAGGAGCTCAGCAGCGCGCAGCTCGTCGAACGCAGCCGCCAGTGGTATGACCTCGTGCATCTCGCCTTTCAAACCGACAGCACGCGCGCCATCTCGCTCTGGCTCGGCTCGCAGGACAAGCCGGAGATTCAAGGTGTGAACATCGGCCACCACGATGCCTCGCATCACGGCCAAGACCCCGGCAAGCTGGAGCAGCTCGCGCTCATCGAAGACGCCGAGATGCGCGTCTTTGGCGGGTTCCTCGACAAACTCAAAGCCAGCACCGAGGGCGACAGCACGCTCCTCGATCGCTCCTCGATCTTCTTCGCCAGCAACCTCGGCAACGCGTCGAATCACGACAACACGAACCTCCCCGTCATCCTCGCCGGCGGCGGCTACAAGCACGCGGGCCACCTCGCCCACGACAAGCAGAACAACACCTTCCTCTCGAATCTCTTCGTCCGAATGATCCAGCAATCCGGCATCGAACTCGACAAGTTCGGCGCCAGCAGCGGCGTGCTCAGCGAGATTTGATCAAGCGCACGTAATCGAGGCCCACGAAGCGGTTCTGCACCGCGTTCGGATTCGTGCCGGTGATCTTCAGGGTCAGTTGGTGAGTGCCCGCGGCCAGTTCGCCGACGGCGTGCTCCAAAACGCCGGTCGTGCCGACTTTCGCGAACTGGTAGAGGTCAATCGGAGCGCCGAGCGGCCTCCCATCGAGCGCGGGCTGCACGATGGCGAAATCGGGGGCGCGGGTGAGGACGAGTTCGAGGGTGTAGGCGGCTTTTTCGGGCGCGGTGAGCTCAAATTCGAGTGAATCCCCTTCTTTGCCGCCGCTCCAAAAAAGTTGTGCATCACCACTCCAGCGTGAGCCGGTGAAGTTTTTCATGTTTTGAGTCTTCGCGGCTCCAGCGGTCGTTTTGGCCGTCGCGGCGAGTGTTTCGCCTTCGAGCGCGTCCGGTACGCGACCGGTCGTTTCGTCGATGGGAGCCGGTTTGCCGGTCACAGGCGGTGTTTCGGCCACTTCGAGACGTTTCGTCTGCGCGGCCTGCCACTCGGCCTCACTGACGTTTTTCACGCGATGGATCAGCAGGTGCGCGCCCTTCATGCCGCCCGCGAGGATGTCGGGCAGTTTGTCGCCATTTACATCTTGAACGACGAGTTGGCGACCGATGCCAGCTTCGCCGTCGGCCTTCATCGGCAGCCAATCGACACCTTCTTTGCCACGGACGAGTTTGAACCAGTAAACGACCGCGCCGTCGTTCCAGCCGTGGGACTTCATGTGATGCGACCAGTAGGTTTTGCCGGTGACGATGTCTTTGAGGCCATCGCCATCCATGTCGGCAAGCTGGACGCTGTGCAGCTCGCTGAAATAAACGCCGTAGCGGTTCAAACCGGGGCGGTCGCCCATGATGAGATGCTCTTTGAAGCCCTGCGGCGTCTGCTCATGCCAGGCGAGGCCATATTCGTGCGCGGCGAGGCTTGTAATGACGTCGTTGTCGCCATCGCCATCCACATCATAGGCGAACATCTCCGCGCCGCCGCGTTGCGCGAAGACGGCCTTGTGCAGCGTCCACAAACCCTGCGTGAGGTCCTCCGGCTGCTCAAACCAGCCGTCCTTCATGATCACGTCGAGCCGTCCATCGCCATTCACATCTCCCACGCCCAAACCGTGACCGAATTTCTCCGGCGCGATGCGTTCGGAGATCGGATAAAAATTCCACGGCTCCAATCCGTTCGCCGGATTGATCTCCACCCAGCCAAAGTAGCCGTCGCGCGTGCAAACCAGCTCCGGAGGATCATCGCCGATGAGATTCACAAAGTGCGGCGACTCATTCGAGACCCAATCAAAAACCTGATGCTTCGGCCACGGTGCCTCGTGGCCTTCTTTGCCCGGATTTTGATACACAAAGGCCGGCGTGCCGGGAAATCCGGCCGTGAGCACATCGACGAGACCGTCCTTGTTGAAATCGTGAGGCCAGGAGAAGAAGTTGTTCGCGTAACCCTCGCGATTCTGCGGCGCCGCCTGGTAGATGAGCTTCTTCGTCTGGAAATCCGGCCCCGCGAACCAAAACGGGCCGTGGATCACGTCCATCTTGCCGTCACCGTTGATGTCGGCGGCGTTGATGCCTTCCGAGTAGTAGCGATCCATGAGCTGGATGCGCTCGAACGAGTGAAGTTCACGATCTGCGGCCAATGCGGCCGTCACGGCAACGAGGAGGAGCAGCGCGACCTTTTTCATGGCGACATTTTACCGATCTCGCAGCTCCATGGCGAGCTTCCTTGCGGCGCTTTCCCATTTTTCGGCGCTGCTGGAGCCGAAGGCCGTGACCATGCGCCATGTGCCGGTGAAACCGGCGGGAACGGGGGAACTGGCGAAGCACTTCAAATAGAACTTCCGATACGAGCCGGGCACGTTCCAGAGCATGGAGACGTGTTCGCCCTGCTCCGGCGCTGCGAGCAGGCGCGAAACGGCGAACTGGCCGCTCTTTGGCTCATACACGGCCATCCAATCGACACGCTCGTTGATGAAGAACTTCCTTGCCGTGTCATCATCATCGCGCAACGGGCCGGAGATGCTTTTTTCAGGCCTGGCATCGTTTCCGGCCAAAAAGGCGGACACGGCGGGCGTCCAGGCGTGCATGAAGTGATACACGAGCTTCAACTGCACAGCCTCGGCGGTGTGAACGGTGGTCGTTTCGTGCAGGCGGTTGTCTTTGAGTTCGACAACGTTGGTCAGATCGAAGCTGCGAATGCGCGATTTGCGTTCGAAGCGGAACGTCTGGCCTTTCAGTTCCGCCGTCGGTGTGGCGACAGATTTGTCATCGAGGAAGAAGGCGAGTGACTGGAGTTTCTCCGGCTCGTTTTCGAGATGCGCGGTGCCGATGAAGCCGACATCGGGAAAGGAAAACACGGTACCATAGGCGCTGCGCTCCGTCGTCATCGCCGAACCGCGATAGTCGATGCGGCCCAGAGTCCATTGCGTTGCTTGCCGCAGCAGCAGGGTCACTTCACCACACGAAACCGTGATCGTGGGCAGATCGGGGCCGAGGTTGGGCTTGAAGGGCTCTTTGGCAGAAACGTGAGCCGCAAAGGCGAAGCACAGCGCCGTCAAAATGGGGCGGGCGGAGTCAGACATGTGCGACAACTACGTCACAACACCGGGTTTTCGTCCCAAGCGCTTGAAAACAGTGCTACTTCCGGAACGACTTCAGGAAATTGAAAATCAGCCAGATTTGGGCAAAGCCGATGGCAACGAGCAGGATGCCCAGTTCCACCGCGCTGTCTTCTTTCGGAACGGCCAGACGCAGAATGAACGCCAGCAGGACGATGCTGATGAAGGAAAGCACGGAGCCAATCACAGGATTGCCGCCGGATTGCGTGTCGGGCGTGGGAATATGCGTCGGCATTCCCTCCTTCCTCGGATCGTCAGAATCTTCGCTCATGTCAGTGCGACGTGAATGGTTGAGAAAGTGGAGGCGAGGGCGGGAATTGAACCCGCGCATACCGGTTTTGCAGACCAGTGCATTACCACTTTGCTACCTCGCCACGCTCGAAAGCGGGCGGAGAGTAGGGGGAAAGGCCGGAGATGTCAACGGTCAAGGGGTCAAGGGTCGGGCGATGGGCCGCTGCGGAGGGCATGCCGTTGGCGAATCTCCTGAATGGCCCATTGTGCGTGCTCGGCGATGAGTGGAAGAGGATCGGCCGCGGTGGCTTCGAGGGCGGGCAAATCGTCCACTATGCCGACATTGCCGAGGGCGACGCACACGTTGCGGAGAAACGCAGGGCGTTTGATGCGCTTGATGGGGGATTTGGCAAAGAGCGCGCGGAAGTCTTCGTCGGTGAGAGAGAGGAAGTCGCGCAAGGACTTGGAAAAGACCGTTTCGCGGGCCTGGAAGGCGGCTTCGCGCGATTCCTGGGCGTGGCGGTTCCACGGGCAGGCATCGAGGCAGGCATCGCAGCCGTAGATGCGATCACCAATGGCGTGGCGGAACTCGAGCGGGATGCTGCCTTTGTGCTCGATGGTGAGGTAGGAAATGCAGCGGCGCGCATCCATGCGCTGCGGCGCGGTGATGGCCTGGGTGGGGCAGGCGTCGATGCAGCGGGTGCATTTGCCGCACATGTCCTTCGCGGGCGTGTCAGCGGGTAGATCGAGCGTGGTGAGGATGTCCGCGAGGAAGAACCAGGTGCCGAGATGGCGATGAATCTGCATCGTGCTTTTACCTCCCCAGCCGAGCCCGGCCTCGCTGGCGAAGTCACGCTCCAAAACGGGACCGGTATCAACATAGCGTCGCTGTACGCCGCCATGAGTAATGAGGAAGTCATCGAGTTCGCGGAGCTTTTTCTCGATCAGATCATGGTAATCGTCGTTCCAGGCGTAGCGGGCGATGCGGTAGTTGGTTTGCGGGCCGGAGCCTTGAAAGTAATTCAGCGCGAGGACGATGACGCTTTGTGCTCCAGGCAGGACGATGCGCGGATCGGTGCGGCGTTCGATATTGCGCGCCATCCAGGCCATGTCGCCGTGCTTGCCCTCGGCGACCCATTGCTCATACAATTCCCGATGCTTCGCCGGAAGCGCGGGCGCGACACGGCAGTCGTCAAAGCCGAGTGAGCGGGCCTTGGCGAGGAGTTCGGTTTTGATCTCGGCGGGGGACACGGGGAAAATGACGAAATCAGAATGACGAATGACGAAACGCCCCGTGAAGGCCAGCCTGGGTCATTTCTCAGCACGGGCCGGCGTCAGCGAATGGATCTGCTTGTCGATCACATCGAAGGAATCAGCAAGCTGGCGCAGGCGCTCGACGTGCGTGGACTGCTCCCGCTCGACATGCGTGGCGTCGGCCTGGGCGGGGTTGAGAGTGTCGAGGAACTTGGCGAAAATGCCGGTGACATCCTCGGTGACCTGCTTGGACAGCATGTCGCGCAGTGTGACGGAGGATTCCTCCAGCTTGTCGAGGATGGAATTGCGGGCGTTGCTCAGCCGGACCTGGGTGAGCAGATACACCACCGCCAGCAGCAGCACTCCCGCACCCGCGGCGATGCCAGCGCTCATCAGGTCGTCAAACCATGCGCACAGCGCCGTCGCTATCACCACGGGCAGAACGAGACGTGGCAGCCAGCGTGCGGTCACTCGCGCACTCTCGAGTCCGGGTTCGATGTCCTCGTCAAGCTTCAGGCCGATCACGAAGCGACGAAGTGACGAATCGACATGCGTGCCGAAACGGCGGCGCAGCTCGCTCTCCTCCTCGCCGTAATCATGCGACGGCATGACCACATCCACCGGGAACAGAATCCCGCGTCCCTGGGCATACAGGAAGCGCTCGAACTGATGCACGTCTTCTTCGAGCACTAGGCTCACCTGCCGCCAGCGGTCACCGGTGCGGTGCTGCAGCTCCTGAAACAGGCGGTGGTCAAGACTCTGCGGACGTGCGCCGGATTCGTTTTCGTCCTCGGCATCTTGGCGCTGAAAGGCTTTCCGCGTCGCGAGCGCATCGTTGGCGAGTCCTGCCACACGCATCACAGATTCGTGGTAGTCACGCTCGGTGGCATCGAGTGCGGGAAGGATTTTCTTCAAGGTGCGATCCACCTGAAGCTCGCGCTCGGTCTGCAGCTCCTGCAACACGGCGGCCTTGCGCTGCGCGTTGCGCATGCCGGTGACGAAGCGCTCGCGCATCTGGTCGAGAATCTGGCGCGCCAGTCGCATGGTGCTGGCCAGTTTGTTCAGACGCGCGGCGTTGTGCCGTACGAGGCCTGAGATGTGGGACTCCAGCGCGTGAAATCCGCTGTCTTGCAGCAGGCGGTCACGGTCGATGCCGGAACTGCGGGCGAGGAAGGCTTTTTTGGCCGAAACCGCAAAGAGCGGGAAATCGCGGCCGAAACGCTGCCGCGTGAGCTGGCCCATGTAATCGGTGATGACCTGGATTTCCTCCGGGCTGCGCAGATCGCTCTGCTGGAGCACGAACACCACATGGCGCATCCATTCGCGATGCACTTTTTCCAAAAACTGCCACGCCGAGGCACCCCACGGATTCATCGCCGAGAACACGAAGATCACCAGATCAGCGATGGGCACGAAACGCTCGGTGATCATCTGATGCTCGTTCTCGACGGAGTTCGTGCCGGGTGTATCGACAATGTGGAAGTCGCGCAGGAAATCGACCGGCGCATACACTTCATCGAGCGTCGGCGTCACCGGCACCACGCTGTGCTCCGTGCCGTGTCGGAAGAAGAGAATTTTGCCCGTTGTCGGCAAAATGCCGGTTTGGGAAAAATCCTGGCCGAAGAGCGCATTGAGGAAGGTCGATTTGCCCACGTTCACCTCGCCGACGACGACGAAGACAAAGGGCTCCTTCAGACTGGCGATGAGATTTTCGATGATGGCGGCGGATTCGACATCGCCACCGGACTCACGCAGCGCCGCGGCGAGAGCCAGCAGGTCTGTGCCAATACGTGAACGCAGTTCGAAATAGTCATCGCCGATCATGGGGGTGGTTCAAAGTGTCGCGTGCCATCCGCATCGCAACCTTCGAGCACAGGTTTCCTGCGCATCACCGCTTGCTGCCGCTGTGAACCGCTCCTAAAGAACGCGGCTTGACCGAACGGACACCAACCAGTGAATCCACACACGCCAAACGCACACCGTGGTGGCTGTGGCCGCATGTGTTGAGCCTGGAAGCACCGCTGGTGGCCGTGCTGTGGCAGCGCGTGCTGGCACAAGCGCACGGCATCCGGCTCACTCCGCTGCTGGATGTCGGCCTCGCGCTCGCTTGCTGGGTGATCTATGTGATGGATCGCACGCTCGACACCTTTGGCACGAAGGACGCCGGCGAACTGGATGCACGGCATGCCTTTTATCACCGCCACCGCCGTGTGTTGATGCTGGGGGTGATTCCACCGGCGCTGGTGGTGCTGGCGTGGATGGCGTTTTGTGTCATTCCCGAAGGTATCTTATGGCAGGCGGTGGGATTGTCACTGCTGGTGGCCTTGTATCTCGCGTCGTGGTCGGCGCGGAGCAGCCGTGTCTCTCGCGATGTGTTCATCTGCTGCGCCGGATTGGGCGGCATCACGCTCATTTCAGACATGCCGATGTCCACGGGGTATCGTTTCGCACTCAGCCTGCTCGTGCTGGGCGTGATGGTGCTGTCGTTTCTGCGGCAGTTGGAAATCCGCATGGGCCAGGTGGTGCCCAAGGAAATGACCGCCGCGCTGCTCTTCGCGCTGGGCTGCACCACGAGCACGCGGTTTCTCGCGATGCCGGAAAGCATCCTGGAGCCGGTGCTGGAATCCCTGCTGCTGGCACTGCTGTTTGCCTGCAATCTGCACGGCATCTCCGCGAGAGAACGAAACAACACGGCAGGACACGCGCCGCTGGTGATCGGCACGCTGCTGTTCACGCTGATGGTGCTGTGGATGATCGAGTTCGGCACGCTGGAGCATGCGCTGCGCGGTCCGGCGCAGGCGGCGCTCGGAGCCATCGTGCTGCACACGCTCGTGCAGCGTTCCGGAAAGCATGTTTCGGTCGAAGCACATCGTGTGCTGTCCGATCTGGCGTTGATTCTGCCCCTGCCGCTCGCGTGGCTGTGAGTTGCGCGAAACCCGGCGGCAGGCACGTTTGACGAACATCATGAAAAAACTGCTCTCCTTCCTCCTGCTCGGCCTGCTGTCCCCCGTTTGGGCGCAAGAAACGCCGAACGCATTGTTCAAGCAGGGCGTGGATGCCTTCTTCGATGCCAAACCGAAGGAGTCCGTCGCCGCGTTCGACAAACTCATCGCCCTCGCGCCCGATTCCAAGCCGCAGCTCTGGCAGCGCGGCCTCTCGCTCTACTACACGGGCGATTTCAAAGCCGGGCGCGAGCAGTTTGAAGTGCATCAAACCGTGAACGGCAACGACGTGGAGAACGCCGCCTGGCATTTCCTCTGCATCGCCAAAGGCGAGAGCGTGGAGGCCGCGCGCAAGGTCTTCATCCCCATCGAAGGCGACTCACGCATCCCGATGAAGCAGGTTCACGAGCTGTTTGCCGGCAAAAGCAGCGAAGAGGCCGTGCTGAAGGCCGCCGAGGAAGGTGAAGGCGAACGCCTGCGCAACCACCGCTGCTACGCCCATCTCTACCTCGGCCTTTTCTTTGAAGCGACCGGCGATGACGCCAAAGCCAAGGAGCACATGCTCAAAGCCGCCAAAGATTTCAGCATGGACCACTACATGGGCCGCGTGGCGCAGGTGCATGTGAAGATTCGCGGGTGGGAGAAGTAGGCGCTGCAAACGCAGGCCAAGCGCTCATCCTTTGCGCATCATTGCACCTGGTTTGTCACAGTGGGGCGCGGGCGTAACACCCTGGTTTGCCTGCCGTAAGTTCGTGTCTGAACCCACTGACACGACCATGAAAATGCATTCCTTGTGCTCCGGCAATCACAGCAACCTCTTCACGACCGCCCAAGGGCGTCGAGATTTCCTCCAAGTGGGTGCCATGGCGGGTCTGGGGCTCACGCTGCCGAATCTGCTGAAGCTCCAGGCCGCCGAACTGGCGATGCCGGCGGTGGAGAGCTACAAGCCGGTCGCCACCTCGATCATCCACATCTATCTGCCCGGCGGCATGGCCCAGCATGAGTCGTGGGATCCGAAGCCCTTTGCCTCGCCGGATTACCGCGGGCCGTTCAGTCCGATCAAGGGCGTGACGGGCGAGTATGTGGGCGAGAAGTTCGCGAACATCGCCAAGATCCTCGACAAGATCAGCCTCATCCGCTCGGTGACGCACGGTGAGGCGGCGCATGAGCGCGGCACGCACAACATGTTCACCGGCTACCGCCCCAGCCCGGCGATCAAGTTCCCCAGCTTCGGCTCGATCATCTCGCACGAGCAGGGTCCGCGAAACAACCTGCCGCCCTATGTGGCGATTCCGAGCGTCTTCGCACCGGATCAAGGCAGCGGCTACATGAGCAGCGCCTTCGGTCCCTTCGCCCTCGGCAGTGATCCTGCGGATGGAAACTTCACCGTGCGTGATCTGGCCTCGCCGAAGGACATCGACCAGAAGCGCTTCGACCGCCGCCGCTCCCTGCTCTCCTCCGTGGACGAGCATTTCCGCAGCACGGAGAAATCCGACGGCCTCGCCGCGATGGACAAATTCTACACGGCCGCCTACAACCTCATCAGCAGCCAGCAGGCGCGTGAGGCCTTCAACCTCGCCGCCGAACCGGCCAAGCTGCGCGACGAATACGGCCGCAACGCCGCCGGGCAGCGTTTCCTGCTCTCCCGCCGCCTCGTCGAGGCCGGGGTGCGCATGGTGTCCGTGAACTACGGAAGCTGGGATCACCATTCCAACATCAAGGGCGCGTTTGAAAGCCAGGCCACGCAGTTTGACCAAGCCTTCGCCCGTCTCATCAAGGATCTCGACGAACGCGGCATGCTGGACACCACGCTGGTGCTCGTCAGCTCCGAATTCGGCCGCACGCCGAAGATCAACTCCACCAACGGCCGCGACCACTACCCGCGCGTCTTCTCCGTGGCGATGGCCGGTGGCGGCGTGAAAAAAGGCTTCGTCTATGGCAAGTCCGACGCCCTCGGCGGCGAACCCGACGAAAATCCCGTCGGCCCCGAAGACCTTGCCCGCACGATGTACCGCCTGCTCGGCATCAACGCCTCCAAACGCATCGTCGTCGAAAACGTCCGGCCGGTGGACATCGTCAACGGTGGACGGTTGATCAACGAGTTGATCGCGTGATCCGCTTCACAGGCTGAACCCGTTCTTCTGAAACATCGCCCGAACCTCCTGATCGAGTGCTTCGAGGGTTCTTTCTCCAAGCAGGATGCGCAGGTGCTTCACGCAGACGCCGTCCGGGTCGGTGTTGTCCGGCGGTTCCGGTGCTTTGGGCGCATCGGGTGGTGGCGCAGGCGGCGTGAGGCTTTTAGGATACGAGAAGCGGCCGTTGCCAAGGTCTTTGACACCGGGTTGCTGCATGAACTCGGCCATGGCCTTGCGATAAGCGTCGTAGGCGGGCTTCAGCTTGTCGATCTCGGCGTTGTGGGCATCCGCCTGCTCCCAGAAGGCCGGCCACTTCTTCTTTTCCTCCTGTAGCGCGTCGAAGTACTGCATCAGGCGCTTGCCACCGTTTTCATGCACGAAGAAATAGGCCAGGATGTGCGAGGAACGGTAGCGGCTTGAAAGCATTTCCATCGTGGGCGGCGGGGCGGTGAAGTTGGAGCGCACCATTCCAGGGCCGTCTGCGGGCTTTTCCTCCCGCTCGGACAGCAGGTGGCTCTTGATCTCATTGCGGGCGGAAATGTCCGTGGTGTATCCCCACATTTCCTTCACGCCGAGCCACTGCGGCTGGTAGCGCACCGCTCCGAACAGGCCGCGATTGCGTGAACCGGGCTGCTTGGCGGCGAAGGCGATGCCATCGCCGCTGACGGAGAACACACCGCCTTTGTAGGCCAGATTGGACGTGTACTCGGCCAGACCTTCGATCAGCCACACCGGCATGTAGGGCAGGTACTCGTGCATCATCTGATGCGTGATCTCATGGGTGATGGTGTCGTTGTTGATCTCCCCTTTGCGGTAGTAGGCACCGTTGGCGCCGACGGAATCAGAAATGCCGAGCTCGTTGAAGGGCATGCGGAAGACCTTGTCCTTCCGCACATACACGCCTGCCGACCATGCGGGCGCTCCGGTGGCGAGGTATTGGTCGCGCAAGGCAAAGAGCTCGGCCTGAAACTTCTTCCGGCCCTCCTCCGGCTTCGGCACGATGCCCCAAGGCATCAAGCGCACGAGCTCATAGGTGCTCTCAAAGGCGCGGCAGACGTCCTTCATCAGGATCACGCCCAGTTTGGCGCTGGTTTTGAACTGGAAATGCCCGGACTCGTAGATGCACTCGCCCGGCTCCTCCTTCACCACCTTGATGTTCATGTAGAGCATCGGCTCCTTCACCTCGGTGGGCATGCGACGCTTGTCCCATGACACACGGCTGGCGTCTGCCGGATCCACAACACTCAGAATGGCCTTGGAAGCGTTCAGGCGCACCCAGGTCTGATCCTCCGCCGAAAGACCGGTGAGCGCGACTATCGCCGACTGACCATTCGCCAAGATCAACGTCACTTGGCCATCCTTGATACCGCCAAACTCGGCCTGGATCTGTTTTCCCTGCGTATTGGTCCAGTTGCGCGGTTCAGCCTGCGCCAGGGGGCCAATTCCCAGACTCAGCATGAAAAGAAGCAATGCCCGCAAGCTCATGGAGCAAAACATGGCGGAAATCCACGCTGCCTGACAAGGCCAAAATGCAGAATCGCGCAATCATCCTCTTTCCCCGGCTTCAAAAGTGCGCATTCTCCCGGCGGTTCTGATTTGAACCATCATGGAAGCAGTCAACATCCAGTTCGCACCCGCAACGGGCACTGAGGAAGAGTGGAACGAGGCGTATGCACGTCTCGCCGACTATTTTCGTTCCTACCAGCTTCACAACCGCATCCGCCGTACGCAGTTGATTCTCGAAACGCTGCGCAACGCGGCCAAGGCGCATGCCAAAGATCCCTCCCGCACGCCCACGGCCCATTCCATCGAGCAGGCGCGGCTCATGCTGCGCGAGTGGCTGGGGTCGATCTACAGCGATCTCAATCTGAATGAAGCACAGCTCGAAGCCACCGGCCGACTGGGCTTCCATCTCGCGGGCGGCCCCTCCCGCTGGCCGCAGTTTTTCCTCGATGAAGAAAACATGCCCGATGACATGGCCGAGGCCATGCGCTCCGCTGTTCGTAACTCCGGCCCCGGCATGCAGGTGAGCAAGATGACCCCGCGTGACATCGACCTCGGCATGTTCACCGATGTGGCCGACGACACCTTCGACCGCCTGGGCCGGCATCCCATCCTGCGTTACTCTGTGCTCCTCGTGATCATCGGCGGCGTGCTGGGTTATCTTTATTCCCTCTTCGGATGAGCGCACCTCTTGGCAGCCAGACCACGAACATCACGATGACCGCCGGCATGCCGCCGAAGCGCATCTCGCGCATGCGCCGCGCCACGTTTTTCTCGCTCGTCGGTCTCGGCACCATCGTCGGCGCGTGGCTGTCCTTCATCTTCCTGTCGGAAAACGGCATGCGCATGGCGGAATGGGGCCTGCTGCTGGTGTTCATCCCGCTCTACTACCAGCTCAATGTCGGTTTCTGGACCGCCCTCTTCGGCGTCTGGCTGATGAACCGTCCGACGCCGGACTCGCTCAGCCTCTGGCTCACGCTGAACGCGGATGACTACGAGCAGCCGATCAGCGCCAGCACGGCCATCGTCATGCCGGTCTTCAATGAGGACGTGACACGCGTGTTTGAAGGCCTGCGATCGATTTACCTCTCCCTCGAAGCCACCGGCCAGTCGAAGAACTTCGACTTTTTCATTCTCAGCGACTCGGACAAGACCAGCCAATGGATCGAGGAAGAAACCGCCTGGCTCGAACTCTGCCGCCAGCTCAAGGCCTTCGGCCGTATTTTCTACCGCCGCCGCCGCAAGCAGATCAACCGCAAGAGCGGCAACGTCAGCGACTTCTGCCGCCGCTGGGGCAAGCGCTACCGCTACATGGTCGTGCTCGACGCGGACAGCCTCATGTCCGGCGCATTGCTCACCAGCATGGTGCGCATCATGGAAAAAAATCCCGGCATCGGCATCGTGCAGACGTTTCCAAAGCAGATCGCCGCCGACACGCTGCTCGGTCGCGTGATGCAGTTCGCCCAGGCGCTCTACGGACCGCCGTTCATGGCCGGACTCGACTACTGGCAGTGCGGCGAGGCCAATTTCTGGGGCCACAACGCCATCCTGCGCCTCGCTCCGTTCATTGAGCACTGCGCCCTGCCGCCACTGCCGGCGAACGCGCCCTTCGGCGGCCACATCCTCAGCCACGACTTCGTCGAAGCCGCCCTCATGCGCAAAGCCGGTTACGCGGTGCGCTTGTTGCCTACGACACGCGGCAGCTACGAGGAAGGCCCGCCCACGCTGGTGGACATGCTCAAACGCGACCGCCGCTGGTGCCAGGGCAACATCCAGCACTTCTGGCTGCTGTTTGCCAAGGGCTGGCACCCGATGAGCCGCGTGAACTTTCTGCACGGCATCCTCAGCTATGTCAGCTCGCTGCTGTGGTTCATTTTCCTCGTGCTGGCGACGTATCTGGCCGCCACTCCCACGCAGCACACGCAGCCGCAATCGCTCCTCGCGGAGAAAATTTTGCTCGGTCTGACCGCCATGCTCATCTTCCTGCCGAAGACGGTCATCCTGCTCGATGAAGTCATCACCGGCCGCATGTTCAAGCCGCTGCGCCTGCGTCTGCTCACCTTTTTCAGCAGCCTGCTCGACACTATCGTCTTCACGCTCATGGCGCCCGTGCTCATGGTGTTTCATGCGCGGTTCGTCATCTACACGCTCATCGGCAAAAGCGTGAGCTGGGTCACGCAGCGCCGCAAAATCGACGGCGCGATCAATTGGAGCGAAATCATCTTCACCTTTGCCAGCGTCACGTTGCTGGGCCTCGCTTGGGCTGCTGTGGGTGTCGGCATCGGTTTCAAGCTAGGATCGTTTGAATTCCTCGCCTGGATCAGCCCGATTCTGTTCTCGCTCGTCGTCTCTATTCTCGTTGCGGTACTGGTCTCTGGCGGGCGCAGTGGCAGGCGGCTTGGCATCTTCCTCACGCCTGAGGAATACGAGCCGCCCACCGTGCTCAAAAACATGCAGCAAAACCTGGAGGAAATTAAGGACCGCCTCCAGCTTCCGCCCGAGCTGGAACGTCACTACGGCCTCATGCAGGTCTGCCTCGATCCGTATGTGAACGGCCTCCACGTCAGCCTCCTGCGCCGTCGCCGCACCATCGACGTCTCACGCAGCTACCTCGACGAGATCGGCCACCGCCTCATCACCCAGGGGCCGCAAACGATCAACGCACAGGAGCTCAAAGCTCTCATGCATGACACCGACACGGTGACCAACCTCCACTACCGCATCTGGAGCGCCGCAGACCACGAACTCGCCCCCTTCTGGGCGACCGCCATCCGTCAGTACAACCTCGCCTCCACCAGCCCCTTCGCCCACACACTGGCGAAGCAGGAGATCGTGGAGGAAGAAGAACGGACTCTGCCAAAGCGCTGACCCGCGCCTGTTGTTTCGTCAGTTGCCGAAGTTGCCGGGCGGTTTGGGCTCTGGGGCAGGAGTCGCAGGCTTGTCCTTCTTTTCTTCCGGTTTGGGCGTTTCGGCAGGCGGAGTCTCGGCAGGCTTTTCCGGAGCTTTGCGGACGGAAGGGGCAGGCGCGGGGGATGCTCCCGGGCGTTTGCCACCTCGTTGGCCGAGGCGCTGATTCAGGCGTTCAACTTCAGCGGCTTCCAGCTTGCCGTTGCCGTTCTGGTCGAGGCGCGACATGACGGGGTTGCCTGCCAGCAGCTTTTGCAGCGCCTCGATTTCATCGGCGTCGATCTTGTGGTTGCTGTTCTTGTCCGCATCACGCAATCCGGCGAACGCACGGCCCTTGCGAGCATCAGCGGCGGGCGCCTTCAGGCTGTCGGCCTCGGCTTGGTCGATCTCACCGTTGCTGTTCTTGTCGAGGTTCTTCAATGTGCTGAAAGCCTTCTGCAAAGCGGGCAGTTCATCGGCATCGATTTGGCGGTTCTCATTCTTGTCGAAGGTCTTGAGGACTTCGGCGGTGGTGCCGTCAGGGCGAGCGGCGGATTTCTGGGGACGCTTGCTGTCTTTGGCGGCAAAGACAACGGCGGGCAGCAGGGCTGCCACGAGGATCATGGTGCGAATTGGGGTTGGTTTCATACCCCATGTAACGCGACTTCATTCCCTAAGTTGCGCGGAGGATCGTCACAGCATCCCGGCCAGGTCCGCCGCAAGCTGTTTCGCTTCATGAACAGGGCGATGCGCCTCGCGTTCGACGGGTGGGGCGGAAAGATCGGCCTCGTTGAAGACACGCACGGCCATGTAAAGCTGGCCGTCCTTGATCCAGGTGTGAGCGCCCACGGGCGTCTGGCAGCCAGCACCGAGGATTTTCAAGAACTCGCGCTCGGCGGTGACGCGCGACTCGGTTTCGGGGTGATTGAGGGAGCGAATGGCCTGGATCGAGGCAGCATCGCCCGCACGACATTCAATCGCGATGGCCCCCTGCCCGGCGGCAGGAAGAAACGTCACAGGATCAAGCACGAGGCCGTAAAGCGTGTGCGTATCGATGTGGATGCGGCTGAGATTCGCGTTCAACAGACCGAGGCGCAGCAAACCGGCGGCGGCGAGCAGAACGGCATCGAGCGGCTGATCGCCGAGCACTTTCTTCACGCGCGTGGGCACGTTGCCGCGAATTTCGACGATCTGCACATCGGGACGCAGAAACTTGAGCTGCGCGGCACGACGCACGCTGCTGGTGCCGACGCGGGCACCCTGCGGCAGTGTTTCCAACGTGTAAGGTTGAGCGCTAACGAGCACGTCTTCAATCGCGGCACGCGGCAGCACGGCGGCGATGGTGAATCCGGCGGCGAGATCGCTCGGCACGTCCTTCAGGCTGTGCACGGCGGCGTCGATCTGACTGCTTTCGAGAGCGATTTCGAGCTCTTTGATGAAGATGCCCTTGTCCACCTGCGCCACGTCGCTGAACTCGGAGAAGCGCAGATCCTGGCGTTTGTCACCGCTCGTTTGAATGATCTGGCGCTCGATGCGCAGGTGCGGAAACGCGGTTTGCAGCTCCGCCGTGACCATGTTCGTCTGCGTGAGGGCCAGTTCGCTGCCGCGGGTGCCGAGAGTGATTTTTTCGATGCTCATGAAACGATGAATCCGTGCTGGGTGGAGCCGCTGGGTTTGACGAAGCCAAATTTTTCGAGCTGCTCCTCGATGATACGCTCGCAGGCGATGAGCTGGCGCTCGCGCTCGCGGCGGCCTTCGTCGGCGATGGCCTGGAGGGCGTCGATGTCGTAGAGATAGACGCCTTCGATCTCGTTCACGGCAGGATCCACATCGCGCGGCACAGCGATGTCGATGAGCAGCAGCGGATTCCAGCGGCGCTTGCGCATGACCTGCTCGATCTGCTCCGGTTTGATGACGAAATGCGGCGCGCTGGTGCTGGAGATGATGACATCGACCTCGTGGAGCACATGCTCCCACTCGTCGAACTTCAAGGCGGTGCCTTTCATCTCGGCAGCGAGCTCCACGGCCTTGTCGTAGCTGCGATTGGAAACGATGACGCTCTTCGCACCGCGTGAGAGCAGGCTCTGCGCGCAAGTGCGGCTCATCTCACCCGCGCCGACGAGCATGACGCGGCATTGCTTCAGATCGTGGACCTTTTCGGCGAGATCGACCGCGACGCTGCCGACGCTAGTCGATCCACGCTGGATGGTGGTCTCGTTGCGCACTTTTTTGCCGACGGTGAAGGCCTGCTGGAAGAGCTTGTTGAGCGTTTTGCCCGTCGCGCCGGTGTCGAGCGCGGTTTTGTAGGCCGCTTTGACCTGACCGAAGATTTCGGTCTCGCCGAGCACCATCGAATCGAGCCCGCTGACGACGCGGAAGAGGTGTCGCGCGGCCTCGGCGGAGTCGAGGTTGTACAGCACGAGCGCCTCGGCGTGCTCGGGCTGGAGTTTGAAATGCTCCACGAGGTAATCGCGCAGCGTGGCGTGGCCGTGATCGCCGCTTGGCAGCGAATGCGCGGCGTAGAGCTCCACGCGGTTGCAGGTGCTGAGCACGACGCTTTCCTCGAAACCAGGCAGTCCACGCACCTGCTGCACGGCCTGCGGCACCTGCGCCTCAGGAAAGGCGAGACGCTCCCGCACTTCCACGGGCGTGGTTTTGTAGTTCAGGCCCACACAAACGAGGCCGCTGCGGTTGTCGGTCGGCTCAAGCATGCGTCACGATCCACAGGGAAATGAAGGGCAGGATGAAGCCGATGACGGCCAGCCACGCGGTTTTGCGCGGCGAAGTAAAGTGTTTCCACATGAGGATGCTGATGACCGCATACAAGGCCCAGACGACCCACGAAAAGACGAGCTTGGGATTCGACACCGAGGTTTGCAGCGCAAAGGAAATGCCCAGCGCGATGCTCAGCAGCAGCAAGCCGAGGCGCACCAGCCGCTGAATCGCACTCGCCAGACCCTGGATCGGCGGCAGTTGATAAAACAGTCCGCCGATCTGGTGGCGCTTGAGCATGCGCTCTTGAACCAAATACATGACGCCGGTGATGCAGGCCAAGGCAAAGGCCGCATACGCGATCAAAGCCACGGCGGCGTGCAGCTCGACGAGCGCGTTGATCTGCCCCTTCGGTTTGTAGGGGGCAAAACCACCCACCAAGGCCATGATTTGCATGATGCTGACCAGTGGCGCTGTGAAAACGCCGAGCAAAGACAGCCGGAACGCTGAACCGACGAGAAAATAGAGCAGGACGATGCTCCAAGCGATGAAGACGAGGATGTCCGACAGGCTTTTCATCGGGCACTGGCCCACTTCCTGGCCGCGGAAGTAGATGAAGCCGGTTTGCAGCGCAAAACCGAGCGCCATGAGCATCAACTGCGCCCGCCCCTGCTTCCAGGCGCCGGATTTCAGCGCCAGCAAGGCCTGCACGACCGCACTCACAAAAGTAAGCGTGGCGGCGATTAGGAGCAGTTGTGAGGACGTCATGAAAAACGGGGGCGGATACTCGCGGGCTTGGAGGGTTTCCGCAAGGGTGAAGACAATTCAGGTGCTTGTCAGCCTTGCGCGGGCATGCTCTAATCTTGCCATGTTCTCCGCCAAACTTCGCCCAGCAGGGATCAAGGCCCAGGCCGCCAAACTGGTTCGGTCCCTGCCCGAATCAGCCTCATGGGATGATTTGATGTATGAAATCTATGTCCGGCAGAAGATCGACAGAGGGCTGGCGGACATCAAAGCTGGTCGCGTGAAGACGCACGCTGCCATCTGCAAAAAATTTGGCCTGACAGCGTGAGCATTCTCTGGTCAGCGCAGGCGGAAGCGGACTTGGATGCTATTCACGCCTTTATCGCACGCGACTCAGAGCATTACGCGGGTTTGCAGATCAAACGCATCGTCGAGCGAGTCATCCACATCGCATCACGCCCGATGAGCGGGCATCCGGTTCATGAAGACCCGGCGGCGGGATTGCGGGAGGTGCATTCAGGCTCTTACCGCATCATTTACCGTCAAGATAGGGATCAATTTGTTGTGGTAACGGTCGTTCACATGAAACAACGCATGCCACGCAAACGTCTCGGCGGCGCATGACGCTTGCGCATCCCGGCATCTCCTCCATGATCGGGGGCCATGGCTCCCGACACCCTTGACCGCATCCGCACCACGATCCGCGACGTGGCCGATTTCCCGCAACCGGGGGTTCTGTTCAAAGACATCACCCCCGTGCTGGCCGACCCGGCGCTGCTGGCGCAGGCAATCAATGGCATGATCGAATCCACCGGCATCACGCAGGTGGACAAAGTCGTCGGGATCGACGCCCGCGGCTTCATCTTCGGGGCGCTGATCGCCGAGCGCCTCGGCGCGGGCTTCATCCCGGTGCGCAAGAAGGGCAAGCTGCCGTGGCAGACGCGTGGCATCGACTACGCGCTCGAATACGGCACCAACTCGGTGGAAATGCACCTGGATGCCATCACTCCAGGTGAAACGGTGCTGCTGGCGGACGATCTGCTGGCCACCGGCGGCACGGCAGGCGCGGCGCTGCATCTGATTCACGAGGCGGGCGGCAAGGTGCTGGGCAGCACGTTTTTCATCGAGCTGTCATTCCTGAACGGCCGCGAGAAGCTGGCGCAGCACGGCCCGGTGCATGCGCTGATCACTTTCTGAGGCATGCTGCGATGACCGAACGCGAGTACCTGCGGCACCTGAACAACAGCGCGCGCAAATTTTTCCCCGAGGAGGACACGCTGCCGCGCGGCCGTGCCGAAACGCTGCGCCAGGCGAAACGGTTTCTGAAGATCAAGGAGCAGCGTATCAAGCAGCGGCACCGCACCGGCAGCTTCAGCGGCGTGGAAACCTGCCGCATGCGCGCGGATGTGGTCGATTACCTCGTGCGAACGCTGTGGGAGGAAAGCGTGGCCGCGCTGGCACCGGCGGTGCGTTCCAAATTGAACGTGAGCGTGGTGGCCCACGGCGGTTATGGCCGCCGCGTGATGAGCCCGGGCAGCGACGTGGACCTGACCTTCATGTTTCCCGGCAACAGCGGCCGGGTTTCCAATGAGGTCGCGCAACTGATCCGGGACTATCTGCTCTACTTTTACGACCTGAAGCTCAAGGTCGGCCATGGATCACGCAGCGTGGGCGAATGCCTCGCCCTGGCGAATGAGAACATGGAGACGAAGACCGCGTTGATGGAGGCGCGTTTCGTCACCGGCCAGGAGCAGGCGTTCAAGGAGTTCCGCGCGCGCTTTGACAAGGAATGCATGGACGGACGTGAGGAGCAGTTTCTCAAATTGCGGCAGCTTGACCTGAACACGCGTCATGCGAAGCAGGGCAACACACCGTTTGTGCAGGAACCCCATGTGAAAAACGGCTGCGGCGGCCTGCGTGATTACCAGAACCTGATCTGGATGACCTATGCGAAGTTCCGCACGTTGAACCCAAAGGATCTCGTCGGCCTGGGGCTGATCTCAAAAGCGGGGTGGAAGGAGGTGGAACAGGCCTATGACTTCATTCTGCGCGTACGCAGTGAGATGCATTACACGGAGAAGCGTGCGGAAGACCTGCTCACCCTGCGGTTGCAGGGTCCGGTGGCCACGAACCTCGACTACCGCCACAAGCGCATCCTGCGCCGCATCGAGGCGCTGATGCACGACTACTACACGGCCACCCGCGACATTTTGCAGCGCAGCAACGAGGTGATGGACCGCTTCCACCTTCAGGCGCTGGAGAACGAGGGCCAGAAAAAACGCCTCATCGGCTTCCTGGCACGCAAGCGCTCGGAAAAGCAGCAGGAGCGCTTCGACGGCTTCATCCGCAAGCATGAGCGCGTGTATGCGGAGGAGAAGAATGTCTTCAAAGACGATCCCGAACGTCTGATGCGGCTGTTTCTGCACACGCAGAAGCGTCACCTGCGCCTCAGCCCCGATTTGTTCCAGCTCATCCAGGACAACTTCCGCCTCGTGGACTCCAGCTTTCGTTACAGCAAGGCGAACCGCCAGACCTTTGAGGCGATCCTCACTAACAAGGGGGACGCGGCACGCACGCTGCGGCAGATGCACCGCGTGGGTTTTCTCGGACGCTACATGCCGGAGTTCGGTGCGCTCACCAATCTCGTGCAGCACGAGTTTTTCCATCTCTACACCGCGGACGAGCACACGCTGCGCACGATCGACAAGCTCGACGAGCTGAGTGATCCGACCATGAAGGGCGTGGAGCTTTATCAGCAGCTTTTTCACGACCTACAGCAGCCATACGTTCTTTATCTCGCGCTGCTGCTGCACGACGCCGGCCGCGCGGCCAACAAGAAAACCCACAGCGATGAAAGCACGACGATGGCCGCCGCCGTGTCACGTCGCTTGCAGGTCAAAGGCGAACGCCGCCGGCTGCTGCTCTTTCTCGTCGATAATCATCTGCTGATGTACCGCACCGCCACGACGAAGAGCCTCGATGACCCGCAGGTCATCGAGGAGTTCGCCGGCATCGTGCGCACCAAGGAGAATCTCGACACGCTGCTGCTCATGACCTACGCCGACTCCAAGGGCACGAGCGACAAGAGCTGGTCCGGCTACAAGGAGGCATCCATCCGCCAGCTCTACCATAACACACTGCGCTTCATGAACGCCCCGGCGGATTTCATGAGCCATGCCCAGGTGCCCGTGGGCGAGCTGAAGGCGGAGGTAAAACGCCGGCTCGGCGCTGAGTTTGAGGCGGAGGTGGAGGCGCACTTCCGCCACATGCCGCCCTCGTATTTCAATTTCCGCGAAGCGGAGCTCATCGCCGCGCATCTGCGCCAGTTCCGCCAGTTCTTTGAGCAGTTGATCCGCGAGGAGGCCGACGCCGGGCTGCTGCCGGTCATGACGTGGGAAGATCACGCGGATCAAGGTTACAGCGAGCTCACCGTTGTCTGCTGGGACCGCCACCTGCTGCTGGCACGTGTTTCCGGCGCTCTGGCCGCAGAAAACATCAACATTCTCAATGCCGACCTCTACCAGCGCGGCGACAACCTCGTGCTGGACATCTTCCGCGTGTGCAACACGAACTTCGCCGCCGTCAGCACGAAAAGCGCGCGCAACCGCGTCGAGGAGTCGGTACGCCAGGCATTCAGCGGCACGCAGTTTGATTTCAGCGAGGCCATTGCGCAGAAGCTCGGCAAATCCATCACGATGCTTGATGAGATCGGCGATGAAATCCCGCAGCGCATCCACGTGAACAACCATCTCTCACCGGATCAAACCGTGCTGGAACTCCAGCTCGTGGACCGCCTCGGCCTGCTCTACGACATCTTCATGGCCATCGGCCGGCTGGGCTTCAACGTCACTCACGCGCGCATCAGCACGGAGAAGGGCGTCGCCATCGACTCCATCTATGTGCAGGACGAAAACAACCACAAGCTGGCCGAGCGCAAGCAATTGGATGCGCTGACGGACGCTGTACACGCGGCGGTGCACCTGCGGCTGCGGCGTGGGCCACAATAGCTGCTCGTTCATTTGAGCAGACCGCTGTCCGTGAGCCACTCGGTGAAGCGCTCGGGCCATTTCGCGGCGGCGCTGGGTTTGGCATCGGGGCGGTAGCCGAAGCCGTGACCGGCGTTGGCGTAGATGTGGAGTTCGGCTTTCACACCGGCGGCTTTGTATTTGAGGTAGAGGGTGGCCATGCCTTCGGCGATGTCGGGGCGATCGCTGTAACCGGCGGCGATGAAGAGCGGGGGCATGCCTTTTTCGGCGGAAAAGAGGCCGGAGGTGCCGGGGTAGATGAGGGCTTGGAAATCGGGGCGGCTGGAATGCTGCTCGATGGGGTCGGTGGCGTCTTTTTGGCCGGGATCGTTCTTCATGGCGGCGAAAGCGGCGAGTTCGCCCCCGGCGGAGAAGCCGAGGATGCCGAGGCGGTCGGTTTTGAGATGCCATTCGGCGGCGCGACTGCGGACGGTGCGGATGGCGCGGCGCGCATCGGCCATGGCATGGTCTTGAATGGTGTAGGTGCTGCCTTTTTCACGAGCGAGACGGTATTTCAGCACAAAGGCGGCGATGCCGTGATCGCGGAACCATTCGGCGAGGGCGTAGCCTTCATGGCCGAGGCAGAGCTTGGAGTGGCCGCCGCCAGGGCAGATGATGACGGCAGTGCCAGTAGATTTGCCGGCGGCGGGGACGAAGGGCGTGATGCTGGGGTTGTGAATATTGACGACGTTGCTGCCTTCGGCTTTTTCAGGCTCGGAAGAACGGGATTCGGAGCCGGGAGCGCCCTTGGGCCAAAGAGGGAGGGCTGCGGGTGTTTCGGCGGCCAAGGCAAAGGCAGGCAGGGAAAGGGCGGCGAGGAGGATGGATTTCATGAGCGGGATGTAACGGTGAAAACCGGGAACTTTGCCCGATTTGATGACCTGATTGACAAATGGACGAGTCCCGCTAGTTTCGCGCCCCCTTTTCGAGGGGAGGCCGTGATTTGTCCGGTCTGAGCTGCCATTCTGACTTTCACCACCCCACACGCCCATGCCCAAGACATTCAGGACCTACCAACCCTCCAAACGCACGCGCAAACAGCAGTTTGGCTTCCGTGCCCGCACGAAGACGGCAAACGGCCGTGACATCCTGCGCCGCCGCCGTGCCGCCGGACGCAAGCGCCTCCTGCCGAAGGGCGTGGAAATCCACTTCAAGCGCCACACCCAGCAGCACACCTGATCCTGCTGCGGCGCTCTCCTTCCCATGCGCCTTCCATCAAACCTGCGGATGAAACTCGCGCGAGATTTCGCGCGGGTAAAAACGCAGGGCAGCAGTCAGGCCGGAAAATTTCTGGTTTTGGGCGTTTTGCGTGTGGAAACGCTGGAGGAGTTCCAGTTTGGCCTCATCACCGGGGGTAGGCTGGGAAATGCCGTGATGCGGAACCGCATCCGCCGTCTGCTGCGTGAAATTGTGCGGGCGCATCGCTCGGAAATCGTTCCCGGCTGTCAGATGGTGATCATCGCCCGCTGGCGTGCGCCCCAAGCCACACTGGAGGAGCTGGAAAAAGACTGGCTGCGACTGGCAAGGCGTATGAATCTGCTGAAACAGCCCGCCACCGCCGCCCCATGAAATGGCTCATCCGAATCTTCATCCGTGGCTACCAAATTTTCATTTCTCCCGTCATTCATGCCTTCGGTGGCCCAGGCTCGGGGTGTCGTTTCACGCCGACCTGCTCCGAGTATTTTCTTCAGGCAGTCGAAACACACGGAGCCCTGCGTGGAAGCTGGATGGGCCTGCGCCGCATCGGCCGCTGCCATCCATGGGGCGGACACGGGCATGACCCGGTGCCAGGCAGGCATGACGAATCCCACTAGCAAACCGAATTACGATCCCGCAGGCCATTTGTCATTGGCGGCGATGTCGATCTCTCCCCTTTAAGTTTTCTCTCACCCCCTCTCATTTTCATGGACCGTAAAAGTTGGATCATCGTTACGCTGTGCGTCATCCTCATGGGGGTGAACTGGCACTACATGCAGGAAAACCAGAAGGCCGCGCAGGCTGAGGCCGCTCGCAAACAGCAGGAGGAAGCTGCCAAGAAGGCCGTGCAAGCACCTGCGGCTCCATCCGCAACGGCCCCTGTTGCCACGACACCTGTGGCGCCGGTTGCTCCCTTGGTACCGGAAGAAACTCATTCCCTGACCGCAGGCAGCGTGACGTTCGAACTGACCTCGAAAGGTGGCGGTATCGCTCGGGCGGTGCTCGCGGGCACGGATCGTGTGACGCTGAACAAGAACGCCGTGGAGCCGATCGGGGCGCTGCGTCGTGAGCCGGCGGGTTTGGATGCGATCGTTTACAAGCTGACGGCGAAAAGCGAAAAGGGCGCCACTTTTGAAGGCACCAGTGCCGAGGGCATCGTGGTGACGAAGACTTACACTCTGACGGAAGGCAAGGAGAGCGACGAGCATCTCATCGACTTGGCCATCACGCTGAAAAACACTGGCGCGGCGCAGCATCGCTCCGAGGAATATTACCTCTACGCCGGAGCTTCGAGCGCCTTGAAGCACGATGACGCGCGCTACGAAGGTTTCTTCTGGAATGACGCGGGTGACGCGGACTACTACATGTCGGACTATTTCGCGAAGCCGTGGTTCAGCGAGCTAAAGACGGAGTTTCGGCAGTCCTTCGGAGCACTGCGCTACGCCGGCGTGATGGGGCGTTTCTACACGCACATCGTCACGCGCACGTCGGAGAAGGACGCTCCGGCGAAGTTCTGGTCGTCACGTCGCAAGCTGGCACAGCCGATTGATGCGGCACATGCGGGCAAGGCTGACATCGAAGACCACGCCTACGACGCCTCGCTGGGCCTGCCGACGATTGATCTGGTACCGGGAGCCTCCGTCACGGAAAATTATCAGATCTACCTTGGCCCGAAAGAGTATGACCGCCTGAGCAAGATCGGCAAGCAGCGCAGCTTTGCGATGTTCTACGGCTGGTTCAAACCGATCAGCATCTTCCTTTCCTGGGTGATGCGCTGGACGCATGACATGACCGGCAACTGGGGAGCGGCGGTCATCTTGCTGACGATTTTTGTGCGGCTCTGCCTGTGGCCGATCCATGCGAAATCCACCGGCACGATGAAGCGCATGGGCCTGCTGGGCCCGCTGATGAAGGAGCTGCAGGAAAAGTACAAGGACAACCCGCAGCAGCAGCAGATGGAGGTGATGAAGCTCTACAAAGAGTATGGTGTGAATCCCTTGGGCGGCTGCCTGCCGCTGTTTTTGCAGATTCCCATCTTCTTCGGTCTCTACCGCGTGCTGGAATACGCCGCCGAGCTGCGCGGGCAGAGCTGGCTGTGGGTGCAGGATCTTTCCGCCGCCGACACCGTGACCCAGTTCATGGGCTTCGACGTCAATCCCCTGCCACTCATCATGGGCCTGACGATGGTGGCGCAAATGAAGCTCACTCCCCAGCCACAGAGCATGGACAAGACCCAGCAGCGCATCTTCATGCTGATGCCCATCTTCTTCCTGTTCATCTGCTACACCTTTGCCGCCGCGCTCGCGCTTTACTGGTCCACCCAGAATATTTTCAGCATCGCCCAGACCTGGATCATGAAGCTCTACGTCCCCGAGCCTAAACTCGAAAAAGTGACGCAAAAACCGGTGCCCAAGGGACCGCCGCCGCAGAACCCTTTCTTCAACCCGATGGGCCACAAGGAGAAGAAGAAAGGCCCGAAACCACCCCGCCTCGGAGGTTAGCCGCCCATGACTCCCCTCGAACACGCACGTCACATTCTCGATGCCATGCTTGGGTATCTGGGCTTTGTCGTCCAGATCGAGGAGGACAGCGGTCCCGAAGGCCCCACGCTGCAGGTGCTCACCGATGACTCCGACGCGCTCATTGGGCGGAGAGGCGAGACGCTGGAAGACATCCAGTATCTCGTGAACCGCATTCTCCAGCGCCACATCAAAGACGCCCCGCGCATCCGTGTCGATGTGGAGTTCTACCGCTCCATGCGCGAGGACAAGATGGTCGCCCGGGCCAAGGAATTGGGCGAGCGCGTGCGCGCCACCGGCCAGAATGCCGACCTGCCGCCCATGAACAGCTATTACCGCCGCCTCATTCACAATGTCTTCGTCAACGACCCGGAAGTCATGAGCGTGAGCCAGGATGGAACCGCCCGCTTCAAGCGCATCGTGCTCAAGCGCCGGACGAGCTGACCCGCC